>NHGE01000009.1 GCA_002172375.1 Euryarchaeota archaeon TMED129
GATGGAGTAAATAACGAGGATGATGCTTTCCCATATGATCCTTCAGAATCAATGGACACAGATGGTGACGGATGGGGAGATAATTCTGATGCATTCCCTGAAGATGGTACTGAATGGCTAGATACAGATGGTGACGGAATTGGAGATAATGCTGATACAGATTATGACGGTGATGGAACCGATGATTCAATGGAAGATAGCGATGGCGATGGAGTCAACGATGCTGAGGATGACTTCCCCAATGATGCTAATGAAAGTACAGATACTGATGGTGACGGAGTTGGAGATAACAGCGATGTATTCCCTGACGATGCTAATGAAAGTAGTGATTTAGATGGAGATGGAATTGGTGATAATTCTGATGATGATGCTGATGGTGACGGAACGCCAAACAATGTAGACGCATTCCCACTAACAGACTCATCTAATGATGCTGATAATGATGGAGTGGCTAACGACTTAGATCACTTCCCTAATGATCCAAACGAATACTTTGATTCTGATGGTGATGGTGTTGGTGATAATGCTGACACAGATGATGATGGAGATGGAGTATTAGATTCCACTGATGCTTTCCCATATGACCCTTCAGAAACTATGGATACTGATGGTGACGGATTAGGAGACAATGCTGATGAATTCCCTAACGATGCTACAGAAAGAGTAGATTCAGATGGTGATGGTGTTGGTGATAATGCTGATGTATTCCCAAGTGATACAACAGAATGGGCCGATACAGATGGTGACGGAGTTGGGGACAATTCCGATGTATTCCCTAACGATGCTAGCGAGATAGTTGATTCTGATGGAGATGGTGTTGGAAATAATGCTGATGCATTCCCATATGATGCTAATGAGCAGAGTGATTCTGATGGAAACGGAGTTGGAGATAATGCACAAGCTGATCAGGAGAATGGAGGAACTACTCCAGTTGATCCAGAGCCAGTTGAAGAAGGTGGTAGTTTCTTACCAGGCTTCTCTGCAATAATGGGTATTATCTCAATGTTAGGTGCTGCAATATTAGTTGCAGGACGACGTAAGGACTAAGAAGGCCTCATCAAGTATGATGAGGTCCTCTTAGGACTCTTCTGATAGGCTTTTGATACATACAAAGCATATGCTGTTTATCAAATAATGGCGGGCCGTGCAGGATTCGAACCCACGTCTCCGGATCCGAAATCCGGAAGGATATCCAGACTACCCTAACAGCCCACGAAGTAGTCACCAAGGTGACTGTGTCTTCAATGCGACGGATGACAAACTAAAATTAAGCGTGCTAAACTTCTATGAACTTTGATTGCATACTTTAAAGAAACAATCCAACCAGTTGAATTAATGAGTGATTCTATTTCTTCCCATTTTTTCCCCATAACTAAGTATTTATCTGATTTTTCTTCTAACATAAACTCAGGTACCGTAGGCAACATTGTGCATATAGTGCCATTAGGATTTATCGAGTGAGCGGCTTTCAATGCTTGTAAGAAAATATCAAGTCCATTATCAGATTTCCAAGAATTTCTTCCATAGGGAGGATCAAATACAAATGAACAATTCTCTTGTCTACCCCACAATTGTACAATATTATCTATTGAGCATTTCTTAACTGTATGCTCCCCTTCTCCTTTTGACCAAACTAAATTTTTATGCGTACCTTCTACCATAACTGGATCTAAGTCACTAGCTAATATGTCAATTCCTTGAATAATCGCCTCAATAGCAATACCTCCAGTCCCACAAAACGGATCAATAATTATTTTTGGAAACCAGTCTGGTTTATGGCTCAAAGAAATCATCAAACGTGCTAGACGAGCATCGAGAGAAACCGGCTTAAAAAAAGGCCTTTCTATCGGATTCCTACTCTCAAATTTATTTTTATTGGGTAATTTTTTCCTCAGTCCCCAAATTATTACAGGTTTTGATATATCAGATTTATTTTTGTGGAAGGCTTGATCTTCTAAACCTGCTAATATTACTACTATTTCATGCTCTGGAGTTTCTAAATCAACATTGTTATATCTAGATACGATTAATTCTCCAGCTTCTTTTTCTATACTACTACTAGATAATGAAATAGTTTCTTCACCTATTTTTCTGGTACGTATCGCAAAACTACCTTTTGGGAGATTATTTTCAGTCCATTTATGTATTAAGAGTGATATTTCTCTTTCTGAAATATTATAATCATTAATAATTTTTGCATTGAATAATATATCATCTAGTAAGGCGGCGTTTGAAAGATTATTAATATTTGAATCATTAGAAATAGTTACCAAGCGTGGGTGAATAATCTTATCATAGCCCACTAGTGAATTTATTTCTGCTCTGAATAAAAAAGAATTCCAGCCACTACCAACCAAGATTATTTCTCCCATATGTCGGCCTCGATATCCATCGGAGGGGCTTCAACCCTAAATGCCTCTACATGTTCCGGTAGACGTAGTAGGGAGTAGTGAGGTCATGGGATGTAACTTGAGAGACTTGGCAAANCCTGANTCAATTAATTTACGTGANTTATCTAATAAAANAGTAGCTATTGACACATTTCTAGTAGCATATCAATTTATTACATCCATTCGAGCCAGAGGNGAAGGACAAGANGGAGGACCATTGAGAGACTCAAAAGGTAGACCAATTTCTCATTTAATGGGGTTTTTAGATAGAGCAACTGTAATGATAGAAAATGGTATTGANCCAATATTCATTTTTGATGGGACNCCTCATGACTTGAAATTAGAAACTTTAGATNAAAGGAAAGAAAGGAAGAAAGAAGCTCAAAAGAAATGGGATGAAGCTGTATCTGATGGAGACTGGGTTACTGCCCAAAAACTCGGATCTCAAATAGTTTCATACACTAGAGAAATGGTATCAGAGACAAAAGAAATGTTTGATTATATGGGTGTATCATGGATTGAGGCCCCCATGGAAGCAGAGGGGGCAGCTTCAGTTCATTGCCGTAATGGAGAAGTAGCAGCAGTAGCAAGTCAAGACTGGGATGTTTTACTTTATGGATCTCCAATTATGATTAGAAATTTGATTTCACATGGTACTAAGAGATTTGGAAGNCCAGTTTTAGCNGAAAAGATAGTTCTTNANGATTTATTAGAAGAAAATGGAATAACACAAGAACAATTAGTTGATTTAGGAATAATGATAGGAACAGATTTTCATCCTGGAATTAAGGGAATAGGACCTAAGACTGGATTGAAATTAATAAAAAAATATGGAACATTGGAAGAGGTTTGTAAAGAAAAGGGCCATGAAATTCCAGAAAATATAGACGAAATAAGAAATATATTCCATAATCATCCAATCGGAACTAATTCTCTTCCTCAAAAAAATATGGCAAATGAAGAAAAACTTAGAGAATTCTTACAAAAAGAAAGAGGCTTTAGTGATGCTAGAATGAAAAGAGCCCTTGATAGATTAAAATCAGCAGGAAGGTTAAGAGATTCTGGTCAAACTTCAATATTTGATTTTTAGAAATTAACTGAGTGAATATTGTATTGACATTATTTAGAATGNTTAGGTAAAGAATTAGGTAACTCTTTAACAGTATTTAGGACTAAATGTGTCACCGATCTCTCCACACCTTCTATGGAGAGAACATTTTTTGATAAATCATCTAAATCTTCTCTATTTGATGCCTTTGCAATAATCATCGAATCGAAATCTCCAGTTACATCATATACAGCATAAACTCTATTGTCTTTAGCAATCTTTTCTTGAATTTCTATCAATCTTCCCTTTTGTATTCTCATGCCTATTACCACTGTCAATTCCCATCCTATTTCTTCAGCATTCAAAAGTACTGTATATCCTTTAATTATTCCATTTTCTTCTAGTCTTTTGACTCTATTACTGACTGAACCCAGTGAAACACCTATTTTCTCAGATATCTTCCTTAATGAGGTTCTGGCATCATCACAAAGAACTTCAATTATCTTACGATCAATTTCATCCATAACATCACATCTTTTGTAAAACTTAATTGTGTAAGGCTATTGAACATATGCCATGATTTTGTCATTTTAAAGACTCATTTGTTTATTATCTGTCACTCTTCTTCTCTATTTGATATATCTAAACCTTTCATGAATCTTAATATTCTTTTTTCATCATCATTAATCATTAANCTGACTTTATTTCCTATCCAAACTGGAATACAAGACCCATCTCTTTCATCAATCAATATTAATCCCCCTTTATGTTCAGTTATATCTATATCAAAATCTTCATTGAGTAAAAATTCTTTAATTAAAATTTTATCAATTTTTTCGCCATCTAAAATTATGTGACCATAATCTATTTCTGAGATAATTTCCNGCGACGATCTTCCGATTATTCTATCAATTTTATTATTTCTTANTTTTATNGTNTCAAGTCCTAGACTTATTATTTTCAATGGNCGCCATCTATTGCCAGGTATTACAACTCTTCCTGATTTACGGCTTTTTTCATTTTTCCATATCGCCTTTGCTTCATCAGTAGTCCATGATATTTTTCTCCCTCTAATCCATAAATTTTCTGGACATTTGCCAAAATGATTGNNTATCATATCTCTTAATTCTTTGCTAATTGGATTTGGAAAATTCTCTGGATCAGGTTTTATATTATTATCTAAAAAACTATTTTTTCTCTCATCGGNATTCATTGCATCAATCCTTTTTTCTAGTATTGAAATAAAAAATCCACTTCCATCAATCTTATCATTCCAAATTCTTACACATTTTTTTAGTGAATCAATTATAAATTTTTCAGTTGGAGGTAACATAGATTTTTCTAATTTTAAATCATTATCTTCTCCTCCGCTATCNTCTAATTTTGGCCATTCTGTAAAACCTTCATCAAATGGGATAGATTTCAGAATATCTTTTGGTGATAAAATTTCAACAGTATTATCTCTTAATACTTCAGCTATTACTGCTTCATTTTCTATAGGGTCTAATGAGCATGTTGAGTAAACTATCCTGCCTCCTGGTTTGGTTAAATTAATCGCCTTTCTTAACAACCCTACTTGTAAATTATGTAATGATTGGCCTCCAGATGGCAACCATTTCTTCCAAACTTCCGGATTCTTCCTTGTTGTTCCTGACCCAGTACAAGGAACATCAACTAAAATCTTATCAAAACCAGGATTCAGTATTTTGGGAATATGTCTACCATCGTGCTGTATAATCATAGACGTTTTATTGCCATGTCTTTGTATGTTTGATACAAGAGTATTTATTCTATTATTTGCGATTTCATTTGCTATCACTAATCCTCTATTTTGTAAATTTTCTGCAATCTGAGTTGTTTTAGAACCTGGCGAAGAACACATGTCTAGTACAATTTCTCCAGGTTTTATCTCAAGTGCAATAGTTGGTATCATTGAAACAGCTTCCTGTCTTGTAATTCTTCCAGTTCTATGTAAGGAAGAAATAATAGATTTCACCTCTCCTTCTGCTTTTCCTCTTTCAAAGGGCAGAGTCCAAGCACTTCCTTGAGTATCTCTAAACCATTCAATTTTTTTAGCACCAATATTTAGTAACCATTCTTCGATCCATTTCCATTCCTTTCTTAGATAATTTACTCTAACCGTCTCTGGTAATCTATTTACAGATTTAGAAAACCACAATTCTGGATCATCTCTCCAATTACTTACAGCATTCAGTAAAATACTATTTTTACCCAGTTCATTCCAGTACTCCTGGGATATAGCCATAACGTTCGCACTATCTATCTATCAAATAATTAATCCTTTTTGAGAATTTTTTCATCATAGTATTTTAGGCATCATAGAGTATTTTTTACATAAAATATTATACCATCGATAAAATCCTCAAGCATTACGACTTAGTGTCGTAAGGGGGATGGACAGTATGAGGTTGAGCAGGCGAATAGCAAAGAATAGTGAAAAATCAGTTAAGACAGACATATATGGGGCAACAAAAAAATTAGTTGAATTAGTTGAAAGAGCACGTAGTAATTCTTCAGAACAAGGTCCATTAATACCACTAGAAGCTCTTGTTACAGTAGAAAATGATGAATGGATATGGAAAAAAGTAGATCGCAAAGTTTTAAAAAATTTAAGTCACAGATTGGTTCTTCAAAATTCGAATGGCTACCGTCGAGAAATTCTTATGACATCAAACATGGATAATGCAATGGATGCCGCTTCCATTATTGTCGATCTTGATGGTGGTTGCGTTTTAATTGAAACTTTAGAGCCTTGATACTATTTTTCTCCTTCTTACTCTCGTGGCCTTGAAATAGTCAATGGGGGTGCGGAATTCAATGGCAAAGGAGAAGAAGGGCAGTGGAATCCAGCAAGCAGCTGGTTTAATTCGTTACTTTGATGAAGAATCTGAAGATGCTATACAAATATCAAAAGGTACAATTTACTTCGCATGTATTTCTTTTTCCCTGATAATTTATCTAGCACAGCATGGAGTATGGTCNTGGATGTACCGTGCTTTTGGGTTTTAATCNTCATCAAATAATATGTTAGTNGTTAATAATTCAGTTTTAGGATCTGCTTGAATAATCGAATTAGATGCNCTNCTTAATGCTCTTTCAACCGCAGGAGNATTTCTGTCAGACAATGCAGTTCTAGCTTCTTCTAAAGCCAAATCTGCAGATNTTAGTAATTCTACTGCATTTTCATTAACACCTCTTAATTTTCTTACCTTATCTTCTAGCCTAAGTATCTGTTCATTCATTTCATTTTTAGCACGCTGGATTAATGTATTCCACATTTCGAAGTGTTCTGATATTTTCAATCTCGTGACCCTTTCAAATGGTTTTATTCTGACTGCTTCCCAAGGATTNCTTCCCAATGTCGATACCATNTCATGTACACATCTAGATCTTACAGATAACGGACCTTCAATCTCTATTTTATTATAAAAACAACGAGAAAATAATCCAAAACCCCAATAGTGACTACTAGTTATTTTGATGTTTAATTCATTTGATTTACATGTTAGTTCCCATCTTTGCTCATCCCAATTGGGCTCATCGGTAAATATAGGAGTTTCATGAGAACCTAGTGAATGTAACATCGCCTTTGCTACGTCTCCAAGAAACACTTTCCTATCTTTTCTTGATTTACCTAAAACTTCAAGAAAACCATCTTTATTTATTCCCATTCTAGGTTTACCATGAATGACTTGTGCAAATAATACTGATCTATGTTCATTCTCAAAAGATTGAGTATTGCCCTTCGGTTTTGAGACATCCACGTTTGTCTGCCAATGTCATTTAGATTGAACATTGTGTATACATGATCTCTATATTTTGATTATTCTGTTGAAATTATTTGCACTTCGTGACTCTCTATCTCTTCTTCTGAATAAAATTCTTCCATCAACGGAATTTGTTTTTGTGCTCTATGGTATATTTCACGTAATGTTTGGTCTCCAATTTCTAGATAAACTCTTGTTGTAGCGATACTTGCATGACCTAACAATCTCTGTATTGTAACTAAATCAGCCCCTCTTTCCAATAAACCTGTGGCAAATGTGTGTCTCAAGGTATGAGGGCTGACACGACTTTTTGGGATATCAGCTGCATCTGCTAATCTATCAATTATTTTCTGGACTGAACGTGGATTCATTCTGTTACCTCTGCTTGATAAGAATAAGGCCCGACTATCTTCAGATTTTTTACATAACCCAAGTCGAGTTTTACGCATTGGCTCCCATGCCTCTATTGCAACAACCGTTGAATTAGTAAAAAGTACCGTCCTATCCTTTTCCCCCTTTCCTCCAATTACTAGTGCTGATAAATCATCAAAATCAATATCATCCAAATCCAAACCACACAATTCAGACACTCTTAAACCAGTATCTAGCATTATTGTTACAATAGGTGAAGCTAAACAGTCTTCAGATTGTTTTGCAGCCAAAAGTATTTTTTTTAGTTCTGATTTTCCTAATGTTTTGGGTAATGAACGACTCCTGGAAGGCCTTTGTATCCAATCTGGTATTGAATGCCCAATCCATTTTAATAAATGTGACATTCCAGCAATTCTAGCATTAATTGTTGAAGGCCTTAATTTACTAATTTCATTTAACCATGCATCAATCCTGCCATTATCAGGATTACAGAATAAATGAAATTTTTCCACACTAATATTCTGTGATTTTTCCCAAACTTTTTGTGATTCATTTGGCAATCTTGTTTTCGTGAAGGTTTTTATTGAAACAATATATGATCTAATCGTATGCTCACTCTTTTTTTCTGTTCTTAGTTGTTGTAACCAACATTCAAACCAAGGTAAATCAGATATGCGCATCATACGAAGAGGTAATTTAGATTTGATTTCTTTAATGCCTCTATCTTCTGACAATAGATTAACATCTATTCCTTTAGAAAATACAGCATCACGCTCCCTCATATTCTCGCCTCCCGTCGTAAACGACGTATGCATCCCTGTTCTAACGAACAATCCGGAGGAGGCCTATGCTGTATTGAATGCTTCTCTGAAAATGTACTCTTACAACACTATTTTCAAACTATTTTTTTTTATCCAAAGAAGCATATTGTTAGTATACACCTGTTTCTTGATCTCTTTTATTTTCTTCTTCTATACTATTTACTTCTTTTTTAGTAATATTTTTTTGATATTTTAAATTAAGATATTTTGCAACTTCTCCTGCAATATTCACTCCTGTTGAAGTTTCTATTCCTTCTAAACCAGGACTAGAATTTACCTCTAAAATCAGTGGACCTCTACTTGATAATAACATATCCACTCCAGCCAAATCAAGTCCCATTGCCGATGCAGCAAGACAAGCAATTTTCTTTTGCTCCTCATTAATCTCTATTTTTTGAACAGAACCGCCCAAATGAAAATTAGAACGAAACTCNGATCCATTGGCNTTTCTTTTCATTGATGCCACTACTTCTCCACCAACAACTAATACTCGAATATCTTGGCCATGTGATTCTTTGATATATTCTTGTACTAAAGGGCGCATATTCCTTTCCANCATCTGATATACCAATTGTCTCGCTTGTTGATCGGATTTAGCTANAAATACACCATAGCCATGAGTACCCTCTGTTGATTTAATCACNCACGGCGTTCCTCCTACTCTGCTTACTGCTCTAGCGGTATCTTTCCATGATCCTACATGAGCAGTTATAGGAACAGGAATTTCATTATCGGACATTAATTGACAGGCTAGTAATTTATCTCTACTTTGAGTAATTCCTATGCTTTTATTCAAAACTATAGTACCTTCTCTTTCAAATTGTCTGACTATGGCAACTCCTCTGCGAGTTATTGAGTAACCGATTCTCGGTATTACCGCTTCACATTCAACAGGCCATCCCCGATTGAAAATTTTCCCTCCATCTCGGTCAACAACAATTGTTAAGNCCAGAGGATCTAAGANTTTAACANCCCAGCCACATTTCTCTGCTTCTTCATATAATCTCTTTGTACTATACAATTCTGGCCCTCTAGATAGTATTACTAGTCGGGGCTTCATAGTTTTCCCAACAAAAACNCCTTCTTGAGTTCTTTGCCCGGAATATTATTTTGACTCCATTACTAGTACTTTATTGACGCCTTTAAACAAAGAGATTGAAAAACCGCACTCATGACNCAAGTATAAGAATGTCCAAAGATGACCATGATTTAATCGATGAAGAAACCCTCTCTAACATGACAGTTGTAGATTTGAGAGAGATGTGCAAAAATCTTCAATTAATGGTTTCTGGAAATAAATCTAAATTAATTGAAAGAATAATAGAATCCAAAGGCTTAGAAAAACCGGAAAAAGAATTAGAAATCGAACAAGTATTATTGTTAGAAGATGACGAGGAAGAAACAATAGTCAAACANAATAATATTGGAGATGCAGTAGATAAATTAATTTCAAAAACAATACAATCNAATGATGATACTGNAAAAAATAGTCCTACTTTGAATTTATTAGACAAAGAGGAAGAGAGTGAAATACTCGAAGCAGAAATATTTATAGAAGAAAATTCTGAAAACAAAATATATGAAAGAGCAGAAAAAGACACTAAAGAAGATTCAGCATCAATGGTGATAACTTTACCATCATTTAGAAATATTAATTTTAACTCTAAGGCTATAGGTGCAATTTTTGCAATAATTCTTTTACTAGGTGCAACAGTATTTTTTGTATTAAATAATGATAATTCATTTTCTGCAAAGCCTCTAAACTATGGCGATGAAATGAATTTTAATGTTGAGGAGGCAAGAATATCAATAGTCGGGGATGATATGGTTCAGATATTTCGTGATTCTTCAGGAGGAATATTGGATGATGCTTGTGGAGAATTACAGATAAATATGATAGGAGAAGGTAAAGTNTCAGTATCAAAGGATGAACAAATATCTACTGATAGTCTTGGNCGTTCAGGTTTTTATACTGCTGAAAAAACAATAGAACACGATTTAGTTGTAGATTTTGAGGGCAAAACTTGGAGAGATATCAATGACTGTGGNAATCTTGGNTGGTCTATGGCAAATAATATACTTGAAATGAATTCCAAATCTTGGACAGAATTAGCAGATANAGATCTAAAAAGAACNAATACTGATATATCATTTATCGACATAGAGAGTGAAGAGACCAATTTACAAATAGTTACATATGGCTTAGAAGGATTAGGTGATTTAGATCTTCTTATTCCAATACTTACCTTCCCTCTCAAACCAATTGAATTAAATTCATTTTTTGGAGACAGGACTCTTTCTGAAGGATCTACCTCTAAGAATGACCAAGATTGGAACTCTGACTGGGAATGGACTGTTGGTTCAGAAATAAATAGTAAAAATCATGGTCTTGTCTATCCTATAACTATTCATCATACAGAAATCGGTAGATGCATCGGGCATGCCAATATACAAATTGAAGTTAAAGCAAATANTCCTTGGCCTGTAAGCCAAGAAGTAGACATTTTAATTGACAAANNCTCTTCTGACTCTGATTGTAATTTCTTATTNAGTTCAGCAGCAGAAACAATATTGCCGGATGGTCGACTTACTATAAGATTAGTAATGGGAGAAACTAGTACTTCACTGGGAAATACTCCAATTGAGTGGGGTAAAGAATACTTAAAACCAGAAACTGGAGAAGATCAACCAAGAACTTCTGATAAGAGAAAGTGGACTAGTTCTATGCCGGACGAATCTGAGATTCGTATCTTTGATTTAGAAACCGCTAAAGAGTGCTTAATGAATAATCATTCTACTTCTGATGCAGCTCTTGCAATTATTGATGGAGGATATTTATGGCAATCATATTGGAAACATTCTGATGATTCTACTAATCCAGAATGGAATATTTCATGGGTTGATCCGGATGATAATTCAGGTTGGCTAATATTGAATGGCAATAGTNCATCANATTGTAAAATAAAAAGTAGCGGCAATAATGACGAAGGAGAAATAATATGGAACAATAAAGCCATTCCCGATACTCCATCTCTTAATCTATTAGAGCAAAGGATATTAGATTCTGANAGATATCCTGATTTATATCCATTCATTGCATCTAATCAAAATTCATGGGATTCCGGTATTGAAATAGGGTATAGGTTATCAGTTTCAGATGACAATGATTTACTAAGTATTATACCAGTAAATTTAGGAGAAGGACAAGTATCGATAATCGGTTCAAAGAGTTGGACTGAGTCTGGCAAGAACCACTCAAATTATTTTATCATGAATGGCGAAACAGGAGAGATGATAGCTTGGTATCACTTAGATGACTAATGGAAATTAATTAATCCCTCCAATTCAATATATTTTTTCTTTTTTTCTCCGGCATATTCAACTGTCTAACAATATCCGTCTATAACGTGACTGAACTCAGAGATAAGCACCCTCTTCCTGATGTTGATGCAGCATCTCTCATAATGGATGTTGAGTTTACAGAGACAGAAGAAGAAATCGATGTTCCAATTCTGGATTCTTTCGAAGAAGTTCAAACATCAAAAAAATATGGAGCAGTAGAACTACCAAAATCATTGACCACTCCTCAAGGAAGAGCAAGAATAGTCACAGTAATTAATCAAAAAGGTGGAGTTGGGAAAACAACCACTGTAATCAATATCGCGGCCCAATTGGCTTTACGTGGATACAATATTTTGGTTATTGACGCCGATTCACAAGGAAATTGTGCCACTGGTCTTGGTGTCGATAAAAGTAAGGTCCGTGAAACAACTAGAGATTTGATACTGAATCCTGAATCTGCAATCAGTGCTCGTCACGCAACCGCTGTCGATAAACTACATTTAATTGTAGGTGATAAGAATTTAATTGGTTTAGAACAAGAAATGCTTAGGCAATTAGGTAGAGAAAAACGTTTGACTGAGGCACTAGAACCTTTACTACCTCATTATGATATCATCTTAATAGACACACCTCCATCATTAGGGCTTGTTACAATAAATGCACTAGTGGCTAGTGATGGATTAATCATTCCTGTACAAACGGAATATTTTGCTTTAGAAGGTCTGGCCTTACTGTCTGGTACTGTAAGAGAAGTAAGAAATTTATTGAATCCCAGGCTTGGTGTTGATGGAGTCTTACTGACCATGCATTCTAAAACAACTTTGAATGAACAAGTTGCAAATGAAATCATCGATTATTTCCCTGAATTGATTGTGAAACCTGCAGTTAGAAGAAACATCAAATTAGCTGAAGCACCAAGTCATGGAATACCAATTCATTTGTATGATCCCAGAAGTGCCGGTGGTCAAGATTACCAAGAAGTAGCATCAGTTTTATCTCGTCGTTGGAGTTTAAGTTAGATGAAAAAAAGTGGATTAGGTAGAGGTTTGGATTCTATGACAAACCTCGCTGAAGATGGCCCCGATCTTTCGAGATTTGTTACAAGTAGTGGTGAAAAAAAACCTCTTGATTCTCCAGGAATTGCTATACTCTGGATGATTTTTGGTAGTGTTTGTTTTGGTACTATGAATGCTCTTGTTAAATGGACATCTGTAGATGCAGATGTTTGGATGATAATTTTTATGAGATCCTTGGTGATTGCAATTATTGTTGCATTATATGCAAAAACCTATTCAATAAATTTGAAGCCAAACGATAATAAAACTATGTTTTTAAGATGTTTAGTAGGATTAATTGCCATGATCCTATATTTTACAGCTTTATCTAGAATACCTATTGGACAGGCGGTTACTTTACAATATACAGCACCACTATTTGTCGCTTTACTATCAGGTACAATAATCAGAGAGAAAGTTTCCAAATCAGTTCTATTACTATTAATTACATCTTTTATTGGAATAATACTTGTAATTTCTCCTAGCACAGGCAACTTAGAACCAGATGCTTTACTTGCTTTAGGTTCTGGATTTTTCGCTGCTCTTGCATATATCTATGTTAGAAAACTACGTCATACTGATTCACCTTCTTCTGTTGTTTTTTGGTTTGCTACCTTTTCTATATTGGGCAGTATCATTCAAGTAGTACCAGATTTATCGTCACTTAGATTAGAAACGATTGCTGCACTAATAGGCATTGGAATCGGTGCAGGAGGAGGACAAGTCGGAATAACTATGGCTTATCATAAAGCAAATGCAGCATGGGTGAGTGCATTTTCTTACCTAACTGTTATTATAGCTACATCTTATGGATATTTAATTTTTGATGAAAATTTGACTACTACAAATCTTTTTGGAGGTATTATGATAATTGCTTCTGGTATTTTGTTAGTATTTATACCTCCTTTAGAAAAAGATTAATTTCAAATTTTTTAACTAGAAAACTTTTTTGATAAAAATAAAAATAAAACAGTAAACACTGCCATAATAGATGCTATTCTAGAATATGTATTAATTTTCGATTCGCCCTTTACGGAGTTACAAGAGTCATCTATTCCTCCCCATTTCTCGCCATCAAACCAACAACTAGACCAAACCTTCCAACCAAACCCACTTTGTGGAAAATTCTCTTCATCACCATCACTCCAATTCATTTTAAAACGCCAATTAATATAACTTGCATCTTCATCTATATCTATAGAACCAATCAATTTCTTACCATCTTCTGTAAGCCATTCATCGTTATTTTCTGGAGGATAGCACACTCCAGTATTTATACAAATTTGAGTTATCCATACTACTTTTGTTTCATTTTCAGATGCTTGTGAATCCAACTCTATTTCAATTTGAAAAGATTTTGACGCTTCCACATATTCTTGATAATTTATATCTACTAAGCCGGTACCCTCAAGACTCATTTGTTCATTTATTCCTCCCGCACCGGAGACGCTAGATAAAAAAATTAGCAAAATACCAGATGCCACTAGTAGACGCATATTACTCGTACCTCTATAAAACACATTAATANTATTGACTCACGTCTCTAATTCCCATAATTCATCACCAATCCAATGAATTGTTTCTGCAGCTTTACCTTTTTTCATTTNAATCATTTCTTCCCCATCTACAATTGCAATNCCAATGGCAAGCGGTTTACCATGTTCTTCGTCTTTTATCCACATTAANTCNCCAGATTTTATTGAAATATCTGTAAGATGGATTCCGGCGCCCATACAATCTGCACCATTTAGTAAAAATGGTATTGCCCCATGATCTACAGCAGCCCATTTAATTTCAGGTANCCAATACAAAATTCCTCTAATTGTTGGAAACCATAATTTACCATTTTNTGTATCTACTTGAAATGCTAATATTTTCCTATCTACTAGCAATATATCTTTATCATCAAAATTTCCNTTTTCTAAAAATTTNTCAGATATCTGAATATCTTTACCAATCATTACTGATATTTCATTGATTATATTTTTTACTTGTTTATATCTGACCGGAGTTCGCCGCCTTAACTTCTTCTCGCTCACACCACTCCGTCTAAATACTACAAAATAACATATCTTATCTGAATTAGAAAAATGTGACTTTTGCCAATCCTTTGAAATAAGGGGGGACGGTCGGCGGAGGGATGGCAAAGTGGCATGGCATATCTCGTCGTAAACCAAGTGGGGGTCGATTAAAGCGTCCCAGTCGTTATAGAGGAAAGCGTAAAACAGAGATTTCAAGTGAAAATCAATTCGCCTTCGTNGGTGACAAAGATGCTCGAAAATTATATCGAAAAACTGCTGGTTCACANACAGTTAGAGTACTTTCTATAAAAAATATTAATGTAAATAAGCCTAAAGAAGGTAAAACAGTACGAGCAAAAATTACTAATGTAGTCAGAAATGATGCTGATACAAACTACGTCCGTCGTAATATTGTTACTAAGGGCGCAATAGTCGAAACTGATATTGGNCAGGTTAGAGTAACTAGTCGTCCAGGAATGCATGGAGTAGTTAGTGGCATTCTNCTTGAATAATAGTATGCACGAAGAACTCAAATTAGTGCACTCATAGGATGTGCTNAGTAGTATGACTCGCGACCCAACAAAAATGAAAATTTGGACTCGNTACTTCGATTCTAAATTGTCTCGATCAGAAGGTAGAAGAGTACCAAAAGAGGCCAGTATCCCAAATCCTTCTCTTGAAGCGATAATATGGGCAAGTAGAGATGCAGGNATAAGTAAAATGAAGAGAGAAGAGAACTTATCTCATCCTTCTAGGCCATATTCAAAGGAAGGAATGCTAATATTATCATCTAAAGATGCATTACAAGCAACAAGAGCCGAAAGTAAAGAAGGAGTTTTACAATCTATAGGATTAAGACTTAGAAAGAATTTCAATGAAGCAAAAAATGATCAAAATAAGAGTGAGAATAAGAAAACCTCCAACTCTAGACAGAAATTCTCACAACGAAAATCATTCAAGAATAAATCAAAATCTTCTAACCGTAGAAGTAAATTTGGACGTTAAATATCTAGTTCTAATAACCAATCAAATGTATCCGGAGATCTTTTTTCTTGGATTGCGACCAATGAGTCATAAATCTCTCTCGTTATACTCCCCACTCCTCCATTACAATACTCAACAACTCTATCTCCATGTTTTATAGACCCAATAGATGAGACAACTGCTGCAGTACCTGCACAGAAACATTCATCCGCTTCAAGCGCATATTCAACATCTATTTTTTCTTCTCTAACTTCATAACCCTTTGATCTAGCTATCTCTATTATTGACAATCTTGTTATGCCTCCAAGAATAGTTCCTGTTAACTCGGGTGTTGAAATTATTTTGTCTTTAATACAAAAAAAGTTAGCTGCACCTACTTCTTCTATGTATCTATTTTTAACTGCATCAAGATAGATTATTTCTGCAAAACCTTCTCCCTTTGCCATCTTAGAAGGAACCATTCCTGGTGCATAGTTCCCAATTGCTTTCACGCCTCCAGAACCTCCTGGTGCAGCCCTGTGGTGTTCTTCAGAAATTTTTAATGAAGTAGGCTCTAAACCTCCTTTGAAATAAGGTCCCACTGGAGAAACATAAACTAAAAATGTATATTCAGGTGCAGGAGCAACTCCTAAAATCGCTCCACTTCCCATTAGAAGTGGTCGGATGTAAAGTGTACCTTTTCCTATAGGAGGTATCCATCTTGCATTTTCTTTAACTGTTCTAATGACTGCATCAAGGAACATATCTTCAGGAACTTCTGGCATACCTAACCTTCGAGCCCCCTTTTGCATCCTTTTGGCATTTTCTTCAGGGCGAAATAGTACTACACTACCATCCACAGTCCTGTATGCCTTCATCCCTTCAAACAATCCTTGGCCGTAGTTCAAAACCCCAGCAGCAGGTGATATATTCAAATTTTGAAAATCTTGAATTTTACCTTCTGACCATTCTCCATCTTTTTTACATGTTGAAATATACATTTTGTCAGTTTCTCTAAAACTGAATGTCATGTTTTCCCAATCAATGTTTGTGATATCTTTTCCCATGTACTGGCCTACTCCATTATACATCACGGAAAGGAGTAACCTTTCAATAATTCCTATCAATATCTCTCAATATCAACTCTTGACTATCTGATTAATACATTTAATACATCTCAGGTACTCCCTTTAATGAAGCGTAACCATGATGTGGGAAGAAGAGATGTGTATTATCTCTGGAGATAATCGTAGTTGGCAACATGACAACTTACCAAAAACAGTAATTGAGTTATGGTGTAGGGCTAAATCTGGCCATTCTGTCTTGGTATTGGTTAATGGACTACGGCCCTATTTAGAAATATTTGATCCAAATACACAACCGGATTCTCCTATGCCAACACTCTCATTGGATACAGTTGAAGAGATGAAAGAAGTAGATGGTTCATTAGAATTAGTTGGAGAGAAATTATTTGAAGGAGAAATGAAAAAATTTTGGAGAGTTTTTGTTTGTGAAACATGGTCAGTACCAAAATTACGAGAAAAAATCAAGAAATTAGGATGGGGAGTAACTAGTGCCGACATCAATTTTGCTCAACGACTATTACTTGATTGTGATATTGGACCTCATGTAAATATCACAGGAAATGTCTTGTGGGCGGGTGAAAGATCTCCAGATGAGGCAAAAAATGAAAATAACACCAATCTCAAGTTGGCAGAAGAAAATATCAACAAAGTTGGAGGNGCAGGAATTTATCCTGTTGATATGATTATTTCATGTACTCCGGAATCTTTGACAAGAACTTCACCTTTTCCCACACCCTTTGTTACTTTTTCCTTTGATTTAGAAACTAGTATTAAAAATAATAAGATTCTTTGTGCTGCAGCTGTTATACAAAGAAATAATGATAGATCAGAACACACATTTACAGGTGATGAAAAGAGTATTATGGAAGGCCTCACCAATCTCATTAGAGAAGAAGACCCAGATATTATTACCGGATATAACATAGATAACTTTGATTTACCTAGAATGAAGGAACGTTCTGAAGCAATATACGGCAAAAAGAAAATGAAACTATCAGAATTAAATGGATGGGGAAGAGTTCCATTAATTGAAAATGAAACAAAAAGATTACTGCCTGAAAGAAGACAGAATAGGGTTTGGCGAATTCCTGGGCGTATACCTCTTGATGCTTGGTGGCAAGCACGTCAAACACTGAGGCCACAAAGAGAGTCACTGAGATATGTATCTCAATTATTATGGCCAGAGGATGATGAAATGCATAAGTTAGACATAGATTCGAGTCAAATGGATCGTGAATGGGAAGAGCGACCTGAAGAGGTACTGGAATATTGTGTTAGAGACACAATAATCCCTATAGACATNCTAAATAAACTTCAATCAATAGGCCGCAAAGAAGCATTAGCNTCTGTTTCTATGACAACTGTAGANATTGCAGCAACTGCAACTACTAGTTGGTGGATAGATTCACTTGTAATTAGGTTAGCCGATAGATCTGGTATTGCAATTCCAATGACTAAATCTGGACCAAGGAGAAGTGACCAAATTGCGGGCGGATATGTGCATGAAGTGGAAGCAGGAATGAGACCATGGATAGCGGTATTGGATTTTAAATCAATGTATCCTTCAATAATGATTTCAAATAATATNTGTTCTACGACCTTGGTTAGAAATGAAGAGGATTACTCGAAATCAGATAATATTTCTCCAACTACACAAACTAGATACATTTCAAGCATTGTTAGAAAAGGATTAGTTCCACAATTATTAGAACATTTAATGACTAGTCGAGATATCCATAAAGAAGCTTTCAAAAAAGCCAATGAAGAAGGTAATGAAGAACAAGCATTTTTACAAGATCAACTACAATATGCTGTTAAGATATTGATGAATTCCTTCTATGGCGTTTTTGCATCTAGTTTTTATCGTTTTACTGATCCAAAATTAGGTGCTAGTATAACTGAATGGGCTAGATATAACATTAAAGAAATAATAAGGCAATTAGATGATGAAGGTAAGCATGTTGTTTATTCTGATACTGATTCTATTTTTGTACAAGCNCCTGTTGATAATGAAGCACCAACTAGTAAACCACACTCTAATGAATCAAGTATTGATTTATGGAGAGATGCAAAAGCCACCACTCTTGATTTCGGAGAGAAATTAGCCTCTAGGTTCAGTAAGGAAGGTGCAGAATTAGAATTCGAAACAGCATTGTCAGCATTCTTCAGCCATGGNGCAAAAAAAAGATACGTCGGAAGAGTTGTTTGGCCACGTGAGGAATTACTAATCAGGGGGTATGAAGTAAGACGTACCGATTCATTTGAATTATTGAGAGAGACAATGACAGAAATGTTCGAATTGATACTTGATAACCAATCTTGGAATTCGGTTGAAATGACAAAAACTGTAATAGATGATGTAAAGAGTAAGAAGATTCCTGCATCTAAACTAGTAATAAGTAGGTCATGTAAGGGTAGATGGGATAATAAGAACAAAAAATGGTCTTTCGATATGTATTCTAATGAAAATTTACCATATGTCCGTGCAGCCAAAAAAAGAATAAAACTCGGACTAAGTTTTACTCCTGGAATGAAAGTAGGATATATAGTAACAGACGCTTCTTCAAGTCCAATGAAAGTAGAACCATGGTTAGTTGATGAATTGGACTCTCTTCCCCCGGATTATGACTCAGAATATTATGCAAAAAGATTAGCAAAAGCCCTTGGTCGAATAACTGAAGCTTTTAATTGGAGTGAAAAAGAACTTCTCTCAGGATCTAGACAACAATCATTATTTGATTTTTAAAATTGTATTTTTTATCGTACATNTGGCCGTTGGGTTAATTTTTGTTGAATGTTCGGACGTTACATGATGAAGCACGTCCGACCTCTTGCGTTTTTGCTCATATTGGTATTAGTAGCTCCAATTTTCTCTGGTTGTACAGATTTATTTGATGATAATTCTCCTCCTACTGTTAANATGTCTATAGATCCATCTGGTACATTAAAAGCTGACCAATCTGCGACATTTAGTGCTGTAGGTACTTCTGATGCTGATGGAGACAGTCTTACTTTCAATTGGGAATTTGGTGATGGAAATACTGGACAAGGATTAACCACTAGTCACACTTACAAGACTCAAGGCGAATANTTAGTTAAATTACGAGTTTCAGATGGAACTCACGAAACAACAGTAACCAAGACTGTTAATGTGGTAAGTTCTGATGCTAGAGAGCCTAAAGCTGAGATATATCAAGAAAAACAAGAAGATTGTGAAGGAGAAGAACCTTCAAATTCTGTTAGAGGAATTCTGTATTGGGTATGTGAAGACGATAAAGACATTGAGGATAGGGAGATAGAAGTGTCGACTACTGTAACATTAGACGGCTCTCCTTCTTGGGCAGGGTGTGATCCTGATAATTCAGATTGNTATGCTGAGGAATACCTGGTAAGTTACAAATGGGATNTAGATATACATTCAGATTCAGATGGTGATGGAGATCTTGAAAATGATGTCGATGCGACAGGTGAAATATATGAATGGAAAGATGTNCCTTCAGGTGCTTATGAAATTAAATTAACCGTTGAAGACAACAATGGCTTTGTATCATCAGACGATTCGATGGTATATGTCAATTATAGAGGCGTATGGAATGATTTTGTATTAGGAAGAGTTGCCAACAATCCTCAAAGCGAAAATGCAGCCTGTGTTGATGAAGACTATCCTTGTGAATTAACTTGGTCATTCCCNTTGAATTATGANGATCCTAAAGATAAAATAAGATATTATAGAGCAAAATTAACTTATCCCCAGAAAGACGATGATCAGCCAATTGGATCTATAGGNGATGATGATAATAAATTAGATATGTACTTGAAAAATGAAACAGATGAACCTGTTACAAATACCACTTCTCTTGGTAATGACAACAGAGATGCTGGAGATTGTAGTAGTGAGGACTATTGCGTCTGGGTACAGATTGGTGGTTCTACAGTCCGCTCATTTGAACCTGGTACTTGGACAATTGATGTAAAAAATGAAAAAACACACAACACAGATGTTAAACATATGGTTATTGAACTACAATATCGTTAATATCCCCTGATTGTATGATATACTGCTAAGATATCTAAGATTTTCTTATTAGGGAACGATTCATATACACCCCATTAGTCGGCGAGTTTACATTAGAGGTGTATAAAATGGGCTCACAATGGGAAGATAAGAAAAAAGATCACTTAAATATCGTGTTTGTAGGACACGTTGACCACGGAAAATCAACTACTGTAGGAAGGCTACTTCTTGACAGTGGTCATATNGAACAACACGTAATTGATAAAAATGAAAAACTTGCATCAGAGCAAGGTAAAGCCGGATTCGGATTAGCCTATGTTATGGATGGNTTGAAAGAAGAGCGTGAGCGTGGAATTACTATTGATGTAGCTCACAAAGAGTTCTACACTCCTAATTATTATTTCACANTCATTGATGCNCCTGGACACCGTGATTTCGTAAAGAATATGATCACAGGAACAAGCCAAGCAGATGCTGCTGTACTCTGCGTAGCAGCCAATGATGGTGTAAATGCTCAAACAAAAGAACATGCTTTCTTAGCAAGAGTTTTGGGAGTAAAGCAACTAATTGTTAATGTTAATAAAATGGACATCAGCGGTGTTGATTATTCAGAAGATAAATACAAATCCGTAGTGGCTGAAGTTTCTAATTTATTGAAAACAGCAGGTTTCAATCCTGATGANGTTCCAATGATTGCTGGATCTTCATTCCATGGTGAAAATATCTTTAACAAGAGNTCTAACATGCCTTGGTATAATGGACCAACATTATTCGAAGCTATNGATGCAATAAAAATGCCTCCAAAGCCAACNGATAGNCCNCTAAGATTACCNATNCAAGATGTTTACAAGATNAGTGGAATTGGNACAGTTCCAGTAGGNAAAGTAGAAACNGGNGTNCTNAACTCNGGNAANACAGTNGTTTTCAATCCAAGTCAAAAATCTGCTGAAGTAAAGAGTATTGANATGCATCATACAATCCATGAAAAAGCTGAGCCAGGCGACAATGTTGGGTTCAATGTCAGAGGATTAGCAGCTACTGATATTCGTCGTGGAGATGTAGCAGGATATGCAGATAATGCTCCTGTTTTCGTTCGTCATGATGAAACATTTGTAGGACAAATACAGATTATGGATATNCCTAAAGCAATAGGTGCTGGNTATACTCCTGTTTTCCATGCACACACTTCTCAAGTAGCAGTTCGTTTCGTAGAACTNTTAGAGAATGCTAAAACCAAAGAAGCAAACCCTGCTTTCCTAAAGTCTGGAGATGCAGCATTGATCCGATTTATGCCTACTAAACCAATGGCAATAGAAGAAATGGCAAACTTCCCAGAATTAGCTCGTTTCGCTATTAGAGACATGGGTAAGACTGTCGCTGCTGGCGTATGTATGAAGATTGAGAAGAAGTAATTCTTAACATGGAGTGAACAGCATGCCATCTGTAACTACCATCAAACTTACTGGTGATAATCATACAGATGTAGATACTGTTTGTCAACAAATTAAGTATATATCTGATGAAACTGGTGTTAAATTAAGAGGTCCAATACCTCTACCTACAAAGAAACTTCTAGTTCCTTGCCGTAAGAGTCCAGATGGAGAGGGAGCAGAAACTTGGGATCACTGGGAAATGAGAGTACACAAGAGACTCTTAGAATTAGTTACTAACTCTNCAAAAGACGAAAAGTCTCTCAGGAAGGTATTGAGAATACCTATACCAGACAGTGTTACAATAGAACTCAATTTTCGTAACCTAGGTTAAACTTTCTTTTGCTAGACTTCCCATCGGGTCCCAAGCAGGCAATACTATGGGATTAGTTTCTAGAGCCTTTAACATTTCATTTGTTAAGTATTTTTTTGGAGAAGCTATCTCAAACATATGTTCATCAAACCAACTATCATTCATAGTGTAAAAGCCCTTTTTCCCACTCTGTTCTGCTCCCCATGAATTCTCCACTCTCCATCTCCTTGGTATATCATCAATTAAATCAACACCAGTAAAAAGCATTGCATGAGTCATCATAGTTTGACCATGACGTAATCTATCTGCTTTGTTCATTCCAAACTCAACTCCATACAAATTTTCGTATTCAAATAGATTTGCATCCCACAAACCTCTCTCCCTCTCCATTTGTTTACCAACATCACACCCCATCCATACTGGAATACCATCATTTAGTATATCCTTAGTAATATTTTTCATAGTTTCAATGTCAATATTAAGATAAATTACTGGTGGCCCTCCTGCAACATTTTGTAGAAAATCTACAGTATAGGTCTGCATTGTCTTGTTTCTTGGATCATGAACAAGACAAACATAATTTTCCCAATCAATATCTACATATTCTTTAACAAATTCTTGAGGCGTAATTTTTCCTTTACTATGAAATTTATCATCTTTATCTCTCCATTGCCAATCAAAACTCTCTGGAGGTGTACCTAAATGAATACACAANATTCTCCAGATATCACTTATTCTTTTTTCCTTATGCATTCGGGCTTCTTCAAAACTACCTCCATCATCAATAATTTTTCTAATCTCGCATGCTGAACTTCTCAAAATATCTTTTAACATTGTATTCATCCACCTTGTAGAACTACTACTATCTGATTCTGGATATGCAGATTTGGGAACTAATCCATGTTTACGAATCAAATTCATTGCCATATTCCACTGCCCCCCATCTCCTATTGGATCCCCAAGAAGAAAATCAATCGTACGATCATTTATTTCACGATCAGAAGTAGTTATTATCGCTTCTAATAAGTGATTTGATCTTTCAAATTTGTCCCAAAAATGAATATGTGATTGACTAAATTCAAAATCTTTTAAATTCATTTTTTTCATAGCACCTACTCGAAATAGATTTAATGCCGCAAAAAGCCAACATCTCCCACTTCTTTTTTGATTCGTTACCGACCAATCATCTAATTTAATACTAAATGTGGGAGTTAATTCATTTACTATTTCTCTATTCAAAGTTAGTTTTGGGAGAGGGACATTTGTTACAGCATTTTGTGCAATTTTTGCTAACTTATCGTTCTCAAAATTTTTCCTATATTCTTTTATTTGTTTTTCAGTTATCTCACTCATAATCAACCACTATTTCTCTTTAAATTCTAATTTTATACGGGCGCTGGCTCTGCCAATCCAGCTGCAATTAATGTATCTGCAATTAATGCTGAACAAGATTCAATATCACCTGCATTTAGTAATAATTCAGTTCCATCTTCAGCAATTATAGGATCATTCAAGTCTTTGATTATCTTTATTCTTTTTAATTCAGATTCATTTGAATTTTTTATTTTTGATAACTCATTCTTGGGAGGTATATGGCTAACTTGGTAAGGAAACTCTTCAATTTCCCTAATCCTATCTTCATCATCATACTCCGGCTCTTCCCATTCTCTATTCAATTCCAAGTTCTTAACTGGAAACACCTCTTCCTCATAGACAGTTTCTTCTTCATCATTAAATTCTTTTAAATTAATATGATTAGTCGATGTTTTTACCTCTTCAATGACACTATCTGGGCCATTTAGTAATCCATCCCATTGTACATCCATTTTGTATTTTTCAGTAAATTTAATCATTCCATTGTAAAATTTTCTTTCTGCAGGGTCATGTCTTCGCCAATCTATTTTATGCAGGGTTCCTGAAGTACCAAGAGAAATTTTTTGAGTTTTAATTAAATTAGACAATATTGCGTGTTGAGCAAAAGCATTCAACCTCAATCTAGTAGTGTCATTAATACAAGTTCGTAAAGTATTCAATCTTCTAGATTGTAACTGTGACTTGGTGGTCTGACCACCTTCCTTTCGAATTGTTTCTGAACATTCAGTATCCAAATGATACAGTAATTGTCTGACAGCAGCCCAAAAATTTTCTCTTGGCAAATCTACCGGGATTGTTTGCATTTTTTGCTTTCTAGAGATTTCAAAGAGTGCCTTTTCGACCTCCATTAGTTCGTAATTACTCAATCTTGGAATGTCTTCGTTGCCTAGCACGTGAGTAACCTGTAACAGGTGGGCCACAGGCGATAAATGAACAATCCCCTTCATACATCTATTTCTACGCTTTATGCGTGAATATCAAGAAGTAGTATTGCTCCCCACAAAGTGCAGATGTACCCGAGTGGTCAAAGGGGACGGGCTCAAGATCCGTTGCGTAGTGCTTCGCAGGTTCAAATCCTGCCATCTGCACCATATCACTCTAATATTGTAATTAATTTTTCTATGAACTCTATTGTTCCCTTTTTGCCATTATTTTCTGTATTATAATCCGAAGCATCCACTACTTCTTGAAATCTATTATCAATGGAAACAGACCAACCTACAGTATCGAACATTGGTATATCGTTTGGGCCATCACCACATGCAATTACATTTTGAGGGTCTATTCCACGTTGTTGTAAAGCCAATTTCAATCCAACAGACTTATCTATTGATGAAGATATAATGTGAATTGCGAAACCAGTTTTCACTACTAGTAAATCAGACCATTTACTATCGATTAATAATTTACACATTTCTTCATAATTTTCATTAGGACCGAGACACCATTCTGTCTCCCTCCACCGATTAGATTCTATTCCTTTTTCATCAAATCCTTCAATTTTAGTAGCAAGCCATTTTGCTGCTTCTCTAGCTCTAGAACCATCTGCTAAAACTTTAATNTCGTGACCCTCTAAACTGTCCCACACAATTCCTCCATTTTCAGCCACAATAAATCCAGATAAAGCTAAAGATTGCATTATTGGAGTAATATTAGGTAAGGTTCTACCTGANGCCAAGGAAACTAATACNCCCAATTCTTCTAATCTACGAATTAAAGGAATCATTTTAGGGTCAAAACCCTCAAAATCCATTAGTGTTCCATCTATATCAAAAACTACCATTTCCCAATTTCTATCTCTAGGGAACTCTTCCATAACTCTCCGAGGACGTAACCTATCAAGATACCACCGCTAAAAATCTTCTATTCATCACCTTCAAAGATGTCATGCTTTTCCCGTCACTATGGAGAAGGAGGACGAGGATTTTTTAATTTTAGATGATGATGAATATAAATCTACAGAACTACCAGATTCTTCAAAGAAAACAATATTTAATATTAGAAATGATATTGTAAATCAATTTTCTAAGATTAAAAAAATTACACATTCAAATAAAGAAAACATTCCTACAACTCTTGATTTAGAAGATTCTTCATCCTTGGCATTAGATGGTGTTTACGAATTTGATTGGGACATTCGTGGGATGGATTGTCCAGATTGCGCTATGAAAGCATCTAAAGCCATTCGAAGATTATCTGGTATCGAAGATTGTAGCGTTTCAGCAACCGAAGGCCGAGTAAACATATCTCTCGATGTTGCTAGAGGTAAAACATCTAAAGTATCTTCTCTTCTAGATAAATTGGGACATTCTGCAGATGTTGATTGGTTTTCTGTAGCGGGTCAAAAGATTTCAGATATAGAACATAGAACAGGATTAAGTAGAAATAAATTAATTTCTTCTATCTCTAATATAATCGGCATACTTTCAGTTAGAGTCAAATCTGAAAGATTAGAATTACAACTCTTAGAAACTTTTGATACAAAAATTATCTTAAATAGGAAGAAGAAATTAGGTATCTTATTTGGTAAGGATTATTTTTTGGTTAAGAATCATAATTCTTACTTAGACAAAGAACATCTTCAACTAATTGGTGCAATTCTAACGATACCATTCCTTCTATTAATTGTATTACTTAATCAAATACCTGCAGTACCAAACTTAATTATTATTATAATCTCACTTATAGGAATTTCTTTTTCATCTTATTATATGTTTCAAGAGGCAATTGCAAGTATACAAAACAGGATTCTTGGTTTTCAAGTATTAACATCCCTTGCTGTAATTGGTGCATTCTTCTTAGGAGAATATCCTGAAGCCCTCATGGTTTCTGGATTGGTTGGGTTATCGTCCCATCTTGAGAATAGAGCTTTAATTAAGGCTAGAGAGGCAATGCAGGGTGGTTTTGATAGAATACCAAAATATGCCAGAATTAATACAAATGCCTCCAAACCTCAGTTTAATGTGATGAATATTTCAAATAATATTTCATTATCTGTGAATCAGGGCCATGATGATGGTTTAATGCCTATTGAAGCAGTAAACATCGGAGATAATGTAGAAATTAGATCTGGTGAAATAATACCTATCGATGGAATAATTATAGAAGGAAATGGAGAAATTGATAAAACTCCTCTCACGGGAGAACCAATGCCTGTAAACGTTAAAAAAGGTGAATTTGTTGAAGCAGGACTGGTCTTAAAACGAGGACCTATTCTTGTCAAATGTCAATCTGTAGGAAATGAAACTAGACTTTCAGGATTAATGGAACTAGTCAGAAAGTATCGAGATATGCCTACTAAAAGACATACAGTAATTGAAAAGTTTACTTCTATATGGGTTCCTTTTGTTCTAATAATCGCTCCTGTCATAGGAGTTATTACTGGCAATTTATTCAATACTTTGATACTATGGGTTGTTTCTTGCCCTTGTTCATTATTACTTGCTTCACCAGTTCCACATGCAACAGCACTTTCTGTAGCATCTAAATCAGGATTAGTTGCTAGAGGGGGAGATGTATTGGAAATTGCTGCTGAGATCGATCTTGCACTATTTGATAAAACAGGAACACTAACCACAGGACAGTCTACTTTGAAGGAGATATATACAATTAGAAGTTTTAATGATGATGAGGCAATAAGTTTGGCGTCAGGATTAGAAAATAAATCTAATCATCCATATGCTATTAGTATTCTAAAAGAACTCAAGGACAGAAATTTAATTGCTTCAGAAGTATCAGAGATAAAGGATGGCGTAGCAGGAATAATGGGACAATATGATTCTAAATCAGTGACAATAGGCAGATTAGATTGGTTAGAAGATTCAGGCATTGAGATACCTAAATCGATTAAAAATACAGTTGAGAAGATGAGAGAAAAGGGATATGGAATAAGTATTTTAGCTGTAGGAAAAAAAGCAGTTGCAGCATTCTCTTTTTCTCATGATCAAGTAAGAGAAGGAGTTAAAGAATTAATTCGAGATTTACAAGATCGTAATATTGAGATAGAAATATTAAGTGGTGACGAGCAAAAAAGTGTCGAATCTTTTGCAGAAAAATTAGGATTAAATGCAGAAATTTGCAGAGGAGGCATAGATCCTGAAGGAAAAGCAACTTTGGTTTCAGAGAAAATTCGTAGAAATAGTACATTAATGGCTGGTGATGGCTTTAATGACGCAGGTGCATTAGCTGTAGCAAATCTAGGAATTGCTATAGGGAGTGGTGAACAGGTAAATTTAGATGCAGCCGATGTTCTTATTCCTGGTAAAAATCCTCATTCAATAATTAAATTAATCGATCTAGCAAAAAGAACTAAAAAAATAGTTTTACTAAATATTACGATTTCTGTTCTAATAACAGCAATTTTAGTCTCAACAGTTTTATTAGGTTATCANATAAACNTAGCTGCAGGGATAGCNCTGCATGAAGCAAGTGTATTTTTAGTNATTTTAAATGGAATGTGGATTTCAGGAAATGATATGTCNAGATTCTCAACTTTAATTTCTTTATTCAANGACTTGAGAAATGATATTCTCGAATCATTTACTGTTTTGTTTCAAAGTTTTTTTAGCGAACCCCCTTCTACCAGTAATCTATCCGAGGCCTCGTGATGTATGATATTTCTTATATCGAATCAAAACATGCCCCTCCTCTAGCCGAATGTCCTAATTGCAATCATATGCTTCCCCAAGGACTCGGAGAGGTTACTTGTGAAATATGTTCAGCCGTTTGTAGGATAACACATCAACCCACTACTGACTCCTTGATTTCTGAATCAGTACCTTGCCCAAGTTGTAATACTGTTTTAGTTTCAGGGACTGCTGAAAGGCCAGTTAATATGACTTGTGTCGCCTGTTCTTCCAGTTTTATGTTGACTCAGAAAATCATCAAGGTAGAAATAGAATGCCCTAGTTGTGAAAGACAACTTAGAATCAGGCCAAGACCAGGTACAAGAGAGCTAGATTGCCCAGCATGTGAAACTTCATTCAACGTCACATTCTAGAATTTCTAGAGCAATCTAATATAGCAAAAACGCTACTATTAGCCTGATTTCATCCTGCGTACTCAAATATTACAAAAGTTTCGTAGATGTGGGGATGGATATTCGTGAGTGAGAGCAAGCCGTCAGAAAAAGTCGATAATGAGGCTTTAGATGAACTCGCAGCGATTAGAGCACAACATACTCTTTCATCTTCTTCATCTAAAGAATCACTTGCTATAACTAGAGATAGATTAGATGAAGAATCTAGACTAAGATCAGGAATAAGAAGAGAAAGGAGAATGCGAATTTCAGAGATGTCAGAAAGATTATCTGGTATGCATGGAGCAATGAGAAAGGCTAATGAAATATTTTTTGAAGATCAGATACAGCAAATTGAAACAGATTTAAGGGCTGAATTAGAGGATGAATTGGAAAGATTAGAATCTGAGGCTTTGGAAAGGGAAGAACGTTTACTTCGAGAAGAAATGTTACATCGTTTAAGAAGAGAGGAAAATAGATTAAGAGAACAATTAGATCTTGAGAGAGATAGAAGGATTGAGGCACATTCATCTAAACTAAGAATTAGGCTAAAAGAAGAAATGGAAATAGAATTTACAAGAAGAAAAGCCTTCTTGAGCGAAAGATTAGAACTAGAAGCAACTCAAAACATTGAACGTATGGAAAGACGCGTTGAAATGGATCTACGAGAATCTATGGAATCCCAAGTACATAGAATGGTAGAGTCATATAGATTAGATCAAGAAATCCAGATGAGAGAGGAACTTTCTAAGGTGCGCCGAGCTCGTGAATCAGAATTAGAAAAACAAATTAATAATGAACAAAAATCATTAGAAAAAGAGATGATTTCCGATGTTGATATTAGGATAAAAGAATTAGAAGAAGAATCAGAAAGAGCAGCCCTAGCCGAATTAGATCGTAGATTTCGTTCTGAAAGAGAAACTATGAATATCGCTTTAGCATTACGTAAACAAGAGCTAGCATTAGAGAAAGAAGTAGAGATGGAACAAAGAGTATTATTATTTGTTAAAGAAAGAGAAGTAGAATTAATGGCTAAATTAGAAGAACAATTATCAAAACGTAGTAAAATGTCTGAAAAAGAAATAAATGAAGTAATTAAATCATTAGAATCTGAAATTAAAGTTAAATTAGAATCGATATTAATAGATACACGTCAGAGTATATTAGAAACTCATTCTTCAGAAGATTAACTACTAATTATCTTTTTAATTCTATCATCTACTTCTTTGGCTAATGACCAATATGACTTACTACCTTGATTAGAATTGGTTGGTTTTTGAGTTATCACAATCGGTGCCCCCTCAAGTGGAGATTCTGCTATAGATACTGAACGCTGAATTTGTGTTTGGAATACTCTGTCTCCAAAATGCTTGCGTGCCTGCTCCGCCACGGTTTCACATAGCTTACTTCGTGTTTGAACCATTGTAAGTAAAATCCCAAATAATTTCAGATTAGGATTAACTGCTTTTTGCACATCTCTAATAGAATTCATTAATTGACTCATACCTTCTAATGCATAAAACTCTGCTTGGATTGGAATTAAAACCCATTCTGATGCTGATAATGCATTTATTGTCAATAATCCAAGGGAAGCAGGAGTATCAATTATAATAAGATCAAAATCTTCTTTAATTTTGTTTATTGCAATCTTTAATCTATTTTCTCTTCCTATTCTAGTTGCTAAGTCTATTTCTATACCTGATAAATCTAAATCAGCAGGCAGTAACCATATGTTATTTACTTCGATATTTTTTGGAGGACCTCTACTTTTTTCTGGATTATGACTTTTCCAAGCAATTTTCATTGCTCTAGTAATTTTTGTTGGTCCAATTAGATAGTCTGTGAAATCTATGCCCGATCCATCTATCTCTCCCTTAAATAATTCATTCATAGTTAGTCCAATATTTTTTTTATTTAGGCCAAATGTAGTTGCTACATTGCCTTTAGGATCTAAATCTATTAACAACACCTTTCTTGGTTTAATTCCTAAACTATTACTCCCATTAGCTAAAGATACAGCAAGATTAACTGCAGTTGTGGTTTTAGCACAACCTCCTTTATGATTTACACAGGAAATGACAACAGTCACAACAATCCTACTAGGACTCGGTTAATTGTATTGTCTAATTACTGTATTACAGGAACAACTACTTCACCTAGAATTTTTCTCATCACATGTTGTCCGGTAACGCCTCTTATTTTTGATTCAGGTTTAAGTACGATTCTATGACTTACAACTTGAAGTGCGATATTCTTTATATCATCTGGAATAACATAATCTCGTCCATCAATTGCTGCTGAAGCTCTACAAGTTTTGAACAGGGATTGACTAGCACGAGGAGATGCTCCAGTAATTATTCTATGATCTTCTCTAGTTCTCCAAACTAATTCAACAATATATGACATTATAGCAGGATCAACATGCACGGTTTCTAATGCTTTTTGCATTGCTACTACTTTATTTGGTGAAGTAATCTTTTCTGTTTCATGATCATCCTTACCACGTAATTTTCTTCTTTGAAGTATTGCCTTTTCTTCTTGACGATTAGGATATCCCATACTCATTTTCATCAAGAAACGATCCATTTGAGCTTCCGGTAATGGATATGTTCCTTCTTGCTCAATTGGATTCTGAGTAGCCATAGTAACGAAAGGGGCAGGTAATTTATGAGTAATACCTTCAATTGTGACTTGTTTTTCTTCCATTGCCTCTAAAAGTGCTGCTTGTGTTTTTGGTGGTGCACGATTTATTTCATCTGCTAGAAGAATATTTGTAAAAAGTGGACCAGGTCTTAGTTTGAATTCACCAGCTTGCTGGTCATACATGTAAGTCCCCATAATATCTGCAGGTAGTAAATCAGGAGTAAATTGTACTCTTTTGAATTTACATCCTAAAGCTGTAGCAAAAGTATTTGCCATTAAAGTCTTAGCTGTACCGGGAACGTCTTCTATCAATATATTTCCATTTGAAAGAATACCAACAGCTATTCTACGCAGATTTTCTTGCTTACCGATAATCACTTTAGAAACTTCATTCATCAAGGAATTAGATATCTGTGAAACTGTGTTTATCAGTTCTCTAGATTTAGGATTACTGCCGTTTCCCATAGTCATTGCCACATCACCAATAAGGTAAGCCCACTTTATTCACTACTTGAGTCTTCGGTGTTTATGAACTACTGTTTCATCATCTTTTATCTTCCCCAAAAATGATTATCTTTACGATGAATAATCATTAATTCATCCAAAATTTCTCTTTCAGTAGAAGTTAAATCCATTTTTGTTAATTTTCTTGCATGAGATTCTGGCACATCAACCAATAACACATCTCCTTCTTCTATTTGCCTCCCTATAGTTACACCTTCTATTGAAACTGCAACTTCAGAACCTTGTTCAGATTCTTTCATACTGTCTTGGCCAGATCTTATCGATTTTATTCTTCCAATCCTTTTACCATCTTTCAATAGCTTTTGTCCAATGTGTATTTTTCCTCCAAGAACTCTAACACCAACAACTGCTGGTTTAGAGGCCCTAAATGTATGATCGGGTAACAATCTTATCCTTCCGGGATAGACGACATCTTCTCTATTTTCTTCTTCTATCTCTTTTTTCCTAATATCTATCCATTCTTCATGTTCTTCTAAAATTCTATATATTATATCTGAATTGATGAATTTAATATTATTTTCTGATTTATCTATCTCATTTTGTGCATCAATAAGTATGTCTGTGCTGAATGCCATTATTATCCTATGTAGAGGATTTTGAGCATTTTCCACACTCCTTACATCTTTTCTACTAACTTTTCCTATACTTGCAGTACGAATAGGAACTCCAATATTTTGCAACTCCTTTGCTAAGGCTTCCAATCCTCCAACTGTATCAGATTTTATACAAACTCCCTCTTCACTCAATTCAATAGATAATTCTGAATCTTTATTTGCACTTTCAATCGCAGTTTTTCTTTCTTCCTCATTACTCACAACTCTTAGTGTAGTTCCTGCTAGTATTCCTTCTAAGTTAACTGCGCTAATTTTCACTCCAGCGGCGGCATTAACAATATCTGTATCATCCCATCTATTTCCAGCATCTCGCATCTCACTCATTCCTCTAGGGCTAAACATTCCTTTCACTCGTGTTGAGGTCCCACCTTCGCTTGTGACTAATACTATTTCATCTCCTTTTTTTATTGATCCACGGTGCAAAATAACATCCAATGTTTTCCCCAAACCCCTTTCTTCTTTAACTTCCAGAACCGTGCCTTCACCTAATCCTTCAATATCTGATAATTTTTCAGATAAATAACGTTCCGCCAATCCTATGACCACAGCCAACAAATCTTGAATCCCCTCTCCATCTCTAGCTGAGATTGGCACAAGAGCAATTTCTTTTGTAAAATCTTTAACTTTATCATACCTTTCTACATTGAAATCATATTCAGCTAATTGTCCTACTAATCTCCAGTATTTTTCATCAAAAATTCCCATTGCTTCTTTTGCTTGATCTCTTATTGAAAATGCCATGGCTCTATTTCTTTCAGTATGCCAGCCATGTATCCTATCGACCTTATTTGCTGCTAATACAAAAGGAGTCTTGGATTCCTTTAGAATACGTAAAGATTCTATTGTTTGTGGTTTACATCCTTCTGAAATATCAACAATTAGTATTGCTATATCAGCTAGCGCCCCTCCTCGAGAACGTAATGTAGAGAATGATTGATGTCCTGGAGTATCTATGAATAATAATCCTGGAGAATCAAATGTTTTACCTCCTAGTAATGGTCCACATAAATCATTAAGTATTTTTGCTGGAACTTCAGTAGCGCCTATGTGTTGTGTTATTCCACCTGCTTCTCTATCCATTACCGAAGATCTTGATTCATTACCTAACGATCTAACATGATCTAACAATGAAGTCTTACCATGGTCTACATGGCCTAATATTGCGATGATTGGTTGCCTAGTCTTTTCCACTCAATCACCTTCATAATTCCCACTCATTCAAGTTTTACTCATATATTTGAGACTCAGCATCTCTTTGCCATTCTGCAATACCATCTGGAAACCATAACTCTAATTCATATTTCGCGGTTTCTTCACCATCTGAACCATGAATAATGTTGTGTCCAATATCCATAGCAAAATCACCACGTATTGTTCCTGGCGCAGCCTCTCTCCCATTCGTTGGACCAATAAGGTTCCTTGCTACCTTAATAGCTTCAACACCTGTCCATGCCATAGCAACAACAGGACCAGATGTGATAAAATCAATCAATCCAGAATAGAATGGCCGTTCTTTATGTACTGCATAATGAGCTTCTGCAATTTCATTAGAAGGAATAATTTGTTTTAGACCTACTAATCTCAGCCCTTTATTCTCAAAACGAGTAATTACTTCTCCAACTAAGCCTCTTTGAACTCCATCAGGTTTTATCATAATATAAGTTGTCTGCATGCTTTCCATATTCTGCCCGACAAACCTCCCCTATTTCAACGCAAAGCACAACTCGGCCCTTCTAATGCTCATAGAGCCGAATTATTGATTTATTATCACTATCTCGTAATGCCATGAGAAGTTTGGCGATCTTACTTATTACTATAATGTTGACATCTGGATGTCTATCGAGTGTTGAAGATACCATTAGCCCCGAAAGGGAGCTTTTTGATGATACAATATTCATTGATGAAGATGGGCATATGAAATTGGAATGGACTATCGACAGCGTTGTAACAATCA
>NHGE01000063.1 GCA_002172375.1 Euryarchaeota archaeon TMED129
TCTTATTGGGGTATTCGAGCCTGCCTTCGACAAGGAGGGTTAAGTCGTAACAAGGTATCTGTAGGGGAACCTGCAGATGGATCACCTCCTACGAATCTCGGAAACGGGAGGCGGGGCGATTTTTCGCCCCGTCTTCCAACTCTTTTCACCCTTCTTAGACTATATATTATTATAATAATAAATATTTAGTTGTTTAATAATTATTTAAGTATCGAACCTCCAAAACAGCATTTTTGCCCTAATTATGCAGAAGATATATACATACTATATGTCGACCGCGAAACATGCGAAGAATTCTCGCGACAATGATGATGCTGTTAATGACGACTGCGGCCCTTGCGGGTTGCGCTGGATCTGACGTTACTGATGAAGACGTAGATGCGGCAAGAGAAGAAGGTAGACTGGCAGGTATTGCAGAAGCAACTCCTGTGAGCACTCTCGACACAATCCACGAGCGTGGAACAATGAAGTGTGGAGTAAAGGACTCACAGTGGGGAATGGGCTTCGCAGATGCTGACGGTGTACGCTCAGGGCTTGATATCGAGTACTGTAAGGCTGTAGCAGCTGCTATCGGCCTCGATGCAGAACAAGATATTGAATATATCCTAGCAAGTGCTGGAGATAGATTCGAGAAACTTTCTTCTGGTGAAATAGATGTTTTAATTAGAACAACTACTTGGACTACTTCAAGAGATGCTGAACTAAATGCTGACTTCGCAGGAATGAACTTCTTTGACGGACAAGGTATTCTAATCCGTGGAGATGCTTTCCCACAAGCAGATACAACATCAGCACTTAACCTAGCATCAGCTAAGGTATGTGTAGGAACTGGTACAACTACTGAAGGAAATCTGGCAGACTACAACACAGTCAATTCAATCGGTATGGATATAGTTCCAGTAGCAGATGCTGCTGAAGCTACAACAAAACTAGTAGACGGATCTTGTGATGCATTCACAGGCGACATGTCAGCAATGGTTGCAAAGAAATACACTCTTGAACTAACGAATGCTGATGGTACAACTGGATGTGACGGTTGTGATCTATGGATTGCACCAGAACTTCTTTCAAAAGAACCATTGGGAGCAGCAGTTCGCGATATGGATTCTGACTGGAAAGATGTTGTAACATGGGTATGGTACGGAATGGTAACTGCAGAAGAAATGGGACTCCACTCAGGAAACTATGCTGCTGCAGATATGACTAACCCATCAGTTGACAGATTGTTGAATAACAATCTTGGTCTAGGTACAGATACTAACCCTCTACCTGCTACATGGATGCAAAATGTTCTATCTGCTGTAGGTAACTACGGAGAAGCATGGGATGACTCATTCTGTGACGGAACATGGGATGCTGGTGTAGGCGGTTCAGACACTATGAGTAATTGTGTATTATCTCGTGTAGGTACAGCAAATGCATTAGTATCAGAAGGTGGATTGCAATTTGCACCACCAATGCGTTAAGTAAATCTGTGAATTAAATTAAGATCAGATAAACATAAACTCCTAGAGGGGCAAGATCTCCTCTAGGAGTCCATTTTTTCATATTTAAATTCATTAAAGTAGGCGCTGTAGATGGTTGATAATTTTCAGTTAATTAAAAATTTCATCCATCAGACAAAAGAAAGCGGCTTTAATAAAAAGACATTTTTCTATTCCATACAATTTCTTGTTTGCGTGGTAATTCTTTGGGAATATAATTTAAAATTCCTTAATCCTACTTGGGATGCAATTTCTCAAATGTCTCGAACATTTGTTGTTTTAGGAGTTGAACAAAATCCTGCTTTTGTCGAAGCAAGCACTATGGTGCCGATTATTCTATTTACTTCCTTATTATTTTATTTATTAGCTCAAAATAACTTTTCAAACATTATTAAAAAACCCCAAGATTTTAATTCATACTCAATCACTATTCTGTCTTTATTTACAATTTTGATATGTATAATTCTATCAATCTTCCTAGATTTCTCTGCACAAATTGGTATGCCCTTTTTACTTATAGGAGCATCAATGTATCTTGCTTATTTGATGAATTTTGATAATTCAACTGTGAATAGAATATTTCATGATCCAAAAGAAAATTACATTGATGGGATAAAAGTTCTTTCTCCTTTTTTATTATTTATACTAATTTCTATTTTTATCGCTCTCTTCCCTCCTATAATTAAAGAAAATATCATTGAAATACTTTCATTCATACTAATAGTTCTGGTATCGGTCTCAGCTCTACACATATTATCCGAATCTAATAATGTATTAGATCACGACAAAAAGAACTCTGCATTAATTTTCACAATAGCTTTACCAATAATCCTGTATTCAATAACAAGATTACTTTTTTTATTACACAACCCGGACACGGTAACTAGAGAAAGATGGGATCTTTCTTGGTCATTTATGGATGATACAAACCGATTTGAAATAAATGCTTGGCCAATACAACCGGATTTCCCTGAAGATATAAGATGGAAGTTTTATTTAGCCGCTATCATAAATTCAGTTAGAATAACTTTAGTTAGCATTGTACTATGTACAATTCTTGGAGTAATCATTGGAGTTACTAGATTATCAAGTAACAAATTAGCATCTACCTTGGCAACAATATATGTAGAAATATTTCGAAATCTACCACTTGCAGTTTTGTTATTTTTAGTTGCATTACAACTCGGTGAATCACTCCCTCTATTTGCCGATGAAGCAAATATCTCTGGATTGATTTATTACAGTAATCAGGGCATTTATATTCCAAATCCTCAAACAAGCATGATATTAATTTCTATCTTATTGATTACAGGCTTTTGGTCATGGAATAAATATAGGGATTATAATGCCCAAAAAGATCCAGATTATCAGTATTATGACAATCCATTACTTTGGCCACTAGTGCTTATTTTTTGTATTTTCTTAATCTTTTCAAATGCATCTCATCCAGATTATATTAAGCCAAATATGGCCATACCCGGTACGTGGGACATAGTAGAAGGGAGCGGCTTTGAAATAACTCCAGAGTTTCTTGGTATGATAATTGGCCTTACATTATTTACTGCATCAGTTGTGGCCGAAATAGTAAGGGGGAGTATTCAGTCACTACCTAGGGGGCAAATAGAAGCTTCAATATCTCTAGGACTTTCTTCATATCAAAGATTAAGATTGGTAATTTTACCCCAAGCTCTAAGAAGTATGATTCCATTGCTGAACAGTCAATATATGAATGTGTGGAAAAATTCTAGTTTGGCCATAATAGTGGCATACAGTGATATTTTTTACGTCATATTTGTGATGATGAACAATCTCGGTAAATTAATACCCTTATTCTTATTATTATTGGTCACCTATCAAGCAGGTAGCCTACTAATATCGGGAATTATGAATTATTATAATTCAAAAGTTACGAAGGTGAAAATATGATTCCAGAAGATAGTACAATGGATCAAATCGCAAGGAGGAAAGGTGAGGAACATGAAATCTTTTCTCCCAAGCGTTACGATTTTGATTTTTTTGTTAAAAACTTATTAAAAGTCGAGAGGAGTTTTGCTGGTCGTTCACGATGGGATCAAAATTATAAGAAAGATACACAATTATCAATTCTATGTCTCAGTTTATCATTGCTATTCTCTTTTTATATGATTGATAAAACAATCTCTTCTATAGATCTAGTGGGTGAAATTACTAAAACTGATAGATTATTGTACTCAATTGGAGTTTCTGCAGCATGGTTTTTGGTCGCATGGATGATTACAATATCATTTATCAAAAGATCCAAGATTGTCTGGTTTGAATTTAATGGAGCCAAAACCCCAATTCCATGGATCGGTGGTACCGCTTTAATGGGAATTGTATCGTCTCTTATTTTACTCTCTTTAATTCAGTGGACATTAGACTTAACATTAATCACTTCTAGGTGGGATATAATCTGGGCTAATCGTGCTTCAGTTATGATAGGGCCAAATCTCACTGAGGCCATGACTCAAGATTATCTAGTTTCAGAAAATTGGAGATTGTGGCCAATCTTCTTTTTGGCATGTGCTATAATTGGATTATCATACGGCTCTTCAAACATTAAAGTACGATCATTCATACCTGCATTTGGTCTAGTTACTACCATTATTATTGCATTTGCTGGTAACTCTCATGAAGCAAATTATAATGTAGATAAAATAATATTTAGATTCATACTTGGATCATCACTCACAACAGCATGTTTCTTTGGGATGAGATTATACGCAAATAAGGTAGAAGAATACAAATTAAATAAAGCAAAGAGGAACGTAGGGATATTGTCTGTATCAACATTTTTCTTTACGATTTTCATACTAAATCCTCCAGAAATAATTGCAAGTATTGCAAAGCTAATATCAGATAACATCGCTTTCCTTGAGCCTGTATTTGAGCCTTTAACTCGTGATGGTGTAAAACCATCTCAATGGGGAGGGCTTTTAATCAATTTAATGGTTGCAGCCGCAGGTTGTGTATTAGGTTTCGTTATAGGAGTTATTTTGGCATTCTGGCGTCAGAGTAATTTACCAATATTAAAATGGCCAGGTATTGCAATTATAGAAATTGTCAGATCTGGGCCTTTGATTTGTTGGCTATATTTCGCGATGTATTTGTTGCCCGACGTTGCAGATCCATTGTTTACTAATCCTGAAGACTTTGACAATATCCTCAGGATGATGGCCATTTTCAGTATATTTGGAGGATGTTACATTGCTGAAGTAATTAGAGGAGGATTACAGGCAGTTGATAAAGGCCAAAAAGAAGCAGCTTTGGCTTTAGGACTAAGCCCTTTGCAAATAAAACTCCAAGTTGAATTACCTAATGCTGTTAGGACAACACTACCTTCAATAGTAAGCGTATTTATTGGTTTATGGAAAGATACCACTCTTTTATTCATAATTGAAATAATAGATTTCTTTAGAATTTCTAAGACTATGGCCAATACCGACTTAAGATTCCTTGGTGATTTCCTAGAACCTGTATATTTCACCGCTTTAGTATTCTGGATTTTCGCATTCTACTTATCACGTGTATCGATGGGAGTAGAAAAGGGTCTCGGATTAGTTAAAGAAGGAGGAGGAGATGCAACATGAATGAAACAAATGATGAAGAAATGATTATACAGGCTGAAGGAGTTAAAGTAAATTTTGGAGATTTTTGGGCTCTTAAAGGAATCGATATAGAAGTTCGTACTGGAGAGATTATAGTAATTTTAGGCCCATCTGGCTCAGGAAAATCAACATTTATTCGTACATTAAACAGATTACAACCTCACAGTGGAGGAAGGATAATTTTAGATGGCATAACAGTAGATGATGACACATCAATTAAAGATCTAAAATATATTCGTTCCGAAGTTGGATTTGTTTTCCAACAATTTAATTTATTCCCGCATTTGACTATTATGGAAAATATCACACTTGCTCCTATGAAAGTTAAGGGGATGTCCAAAACAAAAGCCGAAGAAAAGGCTATGGAACTTCTTGAAAGAGTAGGAATACCTGAGCAAGCATACAAATACCCTAGTGGATTATCTGGTGGTCAACAACAACGTGTTGCCATAGCTAGAGCTTTAGCTATGGATCCCAAAATAATGCTATTTGATGAACCAACATCAGCTTTAGATCCCGAGATGATAAAAGAAGTTCTTGATGTAATGATAGATTTAGCAAAAAGAGATATCACAATGATTGTTGTAACTCATGAGATGGGTTTCGCAAAAGAGGTAGCAGATAGAGTAATACTTTTCGATGAAGGTTTACTAATTGAAGAAAATACTCCGGATGTTTTCTTTGACAATCCAAAACATGAAAGAACTAAATTGTTCCTTGAGCAAATTCTCTAAATCATGATTTAATCCAATGTGCGACCCTGTCGTGTATTGTGCTTCTAAAGGTCAGAAGTTGCAATGATGGTCCATTCAAACTTATTGTCACTGTAGAACCTCTTGTAAAGTGAGTTTCTTCCCATCCATCACTGACAACATAACCTCTGTGCATATCACTTGTTATTTTTGTTGGTTTGTCAGTCCATGACCAATAAGATCCATCTCCCATCCTTTCGCTTCTTGGTAAATCTCTAGATACAAAAAGATATTTTTCATTTACCTCTTCCAATGGAAAAGTAAAACCTTCTATATTTGCTACATGCCTAAACCAAGCGCCCTGTCCAAGAAAAGTCGAGAACAAGCACCCTGAAGATTTCTGGACTACATCAAATTCGTCATCTCCTTGATCATTTATTCTTTGAATTCTATATTTTGAGGGTTGATATTGATGTGTATTCGCCACTAATAAATCATTCAGAGCAGGATCAGAAACAATTTTTTTTCCACTTGGAGTTTCAATTTCTGCCTGTAATCGAGGCAGAATATTGACGATAGCCTTCCCTTCAATTGCATCAATAATATCTTTAGCGAAGAAATTAGGCTCGCTCCCCATATAAAATCCATATGAACCATCACTATGTTCTTCTCTTGGATGGCTATTCACTCCCATGACCAAAGTTTTTGAATCTACAGAATGGACTATGGAAGTCAATGTTCCATCTCCTCCAAGTATTATGGCTAAATCTCTATCTAAAAAGTCAGATCTTCGAACAGTTTCTCTTACAGTATAATCAACTTTGATGGCACGTTCAGTCACCAACTTATCCAATATTTCCTTAATGTGTTCAAGAGCCTTATCATGAACTTCTTCAAAATTCTTTTTGTAAACTACTAGGATATCCACTGCCGTCACGCCCTCTCCCGTACTCTTCCCTGTGGGCGACTACATATAGCGGCAACGTACAAATTATTACTCTGCAAAGGAATTACTTTACATAGTCTCATCAACGATACCCTTTTCGAACACTATATGAGGTCAGTATTCTCAATATTTTTGGTACTCATTTTATCTATGGCTTCAGGTTGTTTATCCGTTCCTTTAACTGAATCATGTGAAAATGACGATTGCTTCCCATTCAATAATGAATCCTTTTCTAACCTTTTATCAAAAGATAATGCATTTGATGTAATTTCATATTCAGAAATGTTTTCTCAAATTGCAGTTGAAGCGACTCTAGTATCGGAACATCAAACACAAAGAGGAGAGATATACTGGAATGTAATTAAGGATGATGAAGCCGAACTAAGTTCGGTTTCTTCTAGATTGATTTTAGGAGGTACGGTTGTAATTGATACAGAATATGTCGAAGGCCAACAATCAAATAATTACAGAATAGGAAATGAGTGGTACGAAGGAAGAGATGAAATTCCTGAATATTCTAATCCCTTCATTAAATTAGCCCAATCCGCTACCGAAAATCCAGATGGTTTTTGGCCACCATTCGCATTCGATACAAAACAATTACATGATCTTGATTGGTCTTTCTCAGCAGACTTAACTTCTACTCAGCAGGTCGCTAGTGCATCAAATGATACACATTTAATTGTTATAGAAACTCGGGGCATACCTCCATTAATTACTGGAATAGAGACTTATTCTGGAGAAGATAAATTTATTCTACGCGTTACGACTGAAAACGTCTCTTTATCTCTTAAAAAAGATATTCAGAGAACTCCCGTCCCCTTCATTCCAGAACAATTAACAAAAGATTCATCTGGAAATATTTCATATTGCGCAGGAGTAATTTCTAATTCTCTCTCTCTTGATATAAAACCTGAACAGTTGGAAATCCATGGATTATTGACTTATGATAATTCTACTTCTTCAGTTTCTTCAATGAGATTCGATACTCTAACCCTCAATCAAACTTTACCTGATGGTACTTGGTGGGAATTTTACTGGGTAGATTTTCTCGGAGAAAAATTGGTTTCAAATGGTGATTTATATACCGTAAGGACGAATGCAACAGGTAATATTAGTATAGGGATATTTGATTTATGGGCCAATTCATGGACTGACCAAGCATTCTGAGTAAATTTCCTAAATTAAGGACACAAGTTTATTTGTTACTCTCCTTACAGCAACACGTGCGTTCTTATTTTGTGGCCAGGATTTCTAGAAAGAATTCTTCTCTTTTCTTATTTGTGATTTTATCTTCTTCTATTCTTTCAGGTTGTACTTCAAACCCTCCTTTAGATAGTGATGATGATGGGATAGACGACATATCTGATAATTGTATTTTAATAAATAATCCAAATCAATTGGATACAGATTCTGATGGAGAAGGAGATGTCTGTGACGATGATGATGATGGAGATTTGACGCTGGATATAAACGACCAATTGCCCCTTGATCCTAATGAAACATCTGATATGGATAATGATGGTATAGGAGATAATTCCGATTTAGATAGGGATGGAGATGGAGTTAATAATTTACAAGATTATTACCCAAACGACCCTTCTGAGCAATATGATACTGACCAAGATGGCATAGGAAATAATGCTGATTTTGATGATGATAATGATGGTTTATTAGACGCCGTAGATCCATTCGATTTAACGCCATTTACGACACTAAATAGTTCAGGCCCATTTAATGTTGGAACATCGGAATTAACCTTTAATTCACCAAGAGGGCATGATATCACTCTTCAGTTATGGTACCCAACCGCCGATGAAGATGGAGATGGTGTGATATATGACAATACATGGTTAGGCAATGCCTGGAAATCTGCATCACCTGATTGCTCAGAGCCTAGGCCAGTAGTGGCATATAGCCATGGATTCCCAAGTATAAGATGGGCCTCAGCTCATTATTTAGAATACTTAGCAAGTCATGGTTTTTTTGCATTTGCACCAGATCATAGATATAGCACACTGCTAGATGTACAGTTAGATAACTTCGCTGAAATGATGCTTGCAAGACCTGTAGATGTTATGGAATCTTTTGATTGGCTTTCCCACAAAAGTCAGAATCAGGGTTATCTTAATGGTTGTATAAACCCTGATGATGGCTATGCAATGTCTGGTCAATCAACAGGTGGCTTTACTTCTATGATGATTTCAGGTGCTGAAATATTTTTGTCCGATATGCAAGATGATTGTAATGATACATCTTCGGGTGGCGTAGATGAAATAAATATAGGTAGTTCTTGTGAAATAATTGAGTTATGGCAAGATCAAAATCCTAATAAAAGTGTTATTAAAATGCATGATGATAGAGTATGGGCCACTATCTTATTGGCTCCATGGAATGGTTCTTTGTTGAGTACAGGGATTTCTTCTGTTGATTCTGATATTCTTATTATTGCTAGCGATATTGATGAAACAGTTGCATTATCTGAAGTAAATAAAACACAAGAGTTGTTGGGAGAAAACGTACTTCACTCTGCATTACTCATTGATGCTGGACATTATCATTATGTTCCATTAGGATGCGCCATAAGGGGATGTGTCGGAAATCTTTCTATTGATGAAGCAACAAATTTCACTAATGTCACTATACTCATTTTCTTAGCACAGATGCTGAATTGGCCTGATTCAAATAATTATCAAATGCCAGAAAGAAATTATGTAGTTTGGCGCGTATGATGCTTACATTGAAACGCCCCACAGTCTAGGGTTTTATGTGCGTAATACTCAACACCCTTTGTTGCGACTTTTATCACATTTAAAACAGCATAGAATTACTGTATTATTAGCATCAATTTGCTCAATATTGAATAAAATTTGGGATCTTGCACCTCCTCTTTTAATAGGTATAGCTATTGATGTAGTTGCCTTAAGAGAAGAATCATTTTTAGCAGCATGGTATCCTGATCCAAAAGATCAATTTTTACTATTAACCGTAATTACGGCAATTATCTGGATACTAGAGTCCCTTTTCCAATATTTTTATGATGTATTATGGAGAAATTTAGCCCAAACTGCACAACATGATTTGAGGATGGATGCCTATTCACATATTCAAAATCTAGAGATGCAATGGTTTTCTGAGCAAACTACTGGCGGATTAATGGCCATCATGAATGATGATGTAAATCAATTAGAGAGATTCCTCGATCAGGGTGCTAATGATTTGTTTCAAGTCGGAACTACAGTAATTGTGGTGGGAGGAATTATGCTTTTTTTAGCACCAGAAGTGGCTATTTGGGCTATTTTACCAGTACCTGTTATTGTTGCAGGGTCTTTCATCTTTCAAAGAAAAATTGGCATTAGATATGCAAATGTTCGTAAAGAGGTCGCTGATCTGAACTCAACTTTGAATAATAATCTTCAAGGAATCACTACTATCAAATCATTTACAGCTGAAGATAGAGAAATTGAGAGAGTATCACAAGCCTCTATGCTTTACAGAGATGCTAATAGAAATGCAATAAAACTTTCAGCCTCATTTGTACCATTGATAAGGATGGCTATTCTATTCGCTTTTACAGCGAATATGCTTGTCGGCGGATGGATGGCTCTAGAAGGAGAACTAAGTATAGGTGCATACTCGATTATCGTTTTTATTACCCAACGTCTTTTATGGCCATTAACAAGGCTTGGGCAAACATTTGATTTGTATCAAAGGGCCATGGCTTCTACTACCAGAGTCTTAGACTTATTAGACACTGAAGTAGGAATAACTGAAGGAGATTTGAAACTTTCCAATATCTCAGGGAGTATTGTTTTTAGTGATCTTAGTTTCACATATCCAGGTAGAGAAGTTGTTTTGGACGATTTTCAATTATCAATTCCTGCTGGCTCGACAGTAGGATTAGTTGGCGCTACAGGTTCAGGAAAAACTACTTTGATTAGATTATTACTCAGATTTCATGAATCTCAAACTGGTAAAATATCTATAGATGGGCATAATATTACTGATGTTACTCTTAACTCGTTAAGAAAATCTATTAGTCTAGTTAGTCAAAATACTACTTTATTCCCAGGAACCGTGCGTGAGAATATTCTTTATGGTAATCCAAATGCCTCCGAAGAAGAAATTTTAGAAGCAGCAAAAATAGGTGAAGCTTTAGGTTTCATAGAAGATTTACCCAATAAGTGGGATACTAATATTGGAGAGGATGGCCATAAATTGTCAGGTGGGCAGCGTCAAAGATTGGCTATTGCTAGAGCAGTTTTGAAAGATGCTCCAGTTCTTATTTTAGATGAAGCTACTAGTAATGTAGATAATGAAACTGAAGCAGCGTTACAACGTTCAATAACTAAAATATCAGAAAATAGGACTACACTAATAATTGCCCATCGTCTTTCTACGGTTCGTTCTGCAGACATTATAGCAGTATTAGAAAATGGTAAAGTCTCCGAGTCTGGTACTCATGAAGATCTAATCTCAAATAATGGATTGTATTCAAGATTATGGAGAGTACAAACAGGTGAGACTACTAAGGGAAGTTATTAGGTGAATTAGAAATGGATGAAAGTGATAAAATACCTCAATTATCTGGATTAGCAAAGTTAATTGGGATAAAATTAGATGCTTTTGGAAATGGTACTTGTAAAGTTACTGCAAAAGTTTCAGATTCTCATCTCAATGCAGGAGGAGTCGCTCATGGAGGACTTCATGCAACTATGTTGGATACTGCTCTAGGTGGAGCATTAGTTTCATTGATTGAAAAAGAAGAATGGTGCGCCACCACACAATTAGACATTTCTTATATCAATCCTGCATATTCGGGAACTGATTTGATAGCACATGGGAAAGTAATAAGACGTGGAAAAAATATGGCACATTGTGAAGGAATTTTAACGGATCATGATGGTAAAATAATAGCATCGGGAAAGGGTACTTGGGTTATCTGGAATGAAAAACCTAGTAGTCTGATATGATTCTGATGAATTTACGGGTACAAATTCATTAATCAATCCCTCCCGTGTCTATACATGGCAAGGTCCGACTCAATGCTCTGGTTCATAATTGGTTTCGCTCAACTAATCATAGCCAATAAAGCAGAAGGGGGCATTTTAGAATTTGTTGAATTAATGCTAAACATTACAGGAGGTAGCTCTCTTGTTGTAGGTCTTTATGTGTTATTATTTTTTGCCAAACATTCTCAAGAGTTTTCTGATGCTTATTCCAAATTCGAAAAAAGCGAACTCACTAGAGATGAAAATGGAAGTTTAACAATTACTGATGGAGATTCTAATGTGAAAAAGGGCTTAGGTATTGCAATACCTGCAACAATGACATTTTTTGCGGCCATAGTATGGTTAGCAACTCTTTAAAGGAGGAATTTTGTTGGATAAATCTCCACCGGAGAGTATTGTTGATAAGGTAGTTAATAATCCAGCGTATGAGTTACTAGGAGGTTATCAATTATTCTTAAGGAGAGTAACAATCCCAATAATACTTGTATTAATTTTACTATTATCATATACTCTATTTTCAAGTTTCATCAGTTCAGATAATGCTACAATTTTGGCTTTTGGTTTTACCGGTTTACTATTAGGTCCTGTATTGAACCTTGATCGTCTTTTGGCAGAGTGGTTAAAATAAGATTATTTCCTATTTTTTTATTAATTTATCCGAATATGTCAAATGGTAAGTACATTTAGACACGTAGTAATGGGTCTATTAGATGAAATGATTTTTAGCTTTCTTGGTTTAGAGTCTCCAAGCCTACTGGAGTTAATATTTGCAGGTTCAGCCGTGATTGGTGGTGGACTTTTTTTGTTTTGGTTTGCATTAGTAATGATTGGAGGAATAACTGCCGATATCTTTGATGGAGTGTTCGGTACGGACATAGATGCAATTGGTGCGGATGCTTCATTCAAAGCTTTAACATTTCAAGGTATAATGGCGTTTTTGATGTTCTTTGGTCTTGGTGGTTTATTTGTTTTAAAATCAGACGGAAGTAATGCAATTGCAATCATTGTTGGGGGAATGACCGGGTTTGCTTCTATGGTAGGAACTGGAAAATTATTTGAATTTTTTATAGGCCTTCAAGCCGATGGTACAATAGATATTGAAAATGCTGTCAACGCTAGAGGAACAGTTTACCTAAGTATTGGAGAAGAAAATATTGGCCAAGTACAGGTTAATGTTGGCGGAACTATGCGAACTTATCCGGCACGTTCTTTCAATAAAACGACAATTGAAACAGGTGTAATGATACAAGTAAAAGAAGTTGTAGCCGGTGTTTTAATAGTAGAAAGGATTTAATTTTCCTTCCACATTTTGTACCAGTACGGCGAAGCATTCATGACTGAATACTCTCTCATGGGTATCGGAGATATTGAAGATGGTAGTATTTGAAGCAATGCAGGATGATAGTAATGATGGTGGGGGAGCATTACTGATAATCATGCTTTTTGCGATGATATTAGTTTTTGCGGCTACCATAATGTTCTTTGCACAGAGATATAAAAGATGTCCGCCAGATAAAGTAATGGTAGTTTACGGACGAACAGAAAAAGGTAGAGCTTCAAAGACGATACATGGTGGAGCAACTTTAGTTTGGCCTTTGATTCAAGATTATGCCTTTTTGCCATTGACTCCAATAACTATCCAAATACCACTTGAAAACGCGCTTTCACTTCAAAACATCAGGATAAGTATACCAAGTACGTTCACAGTTGCAATTAGTACTGATCCACCAGTTATGTCAAATGCAGCAAATAGACTACTTGGATTAAGTATCGCAGATATCGAGTCTATGGCGGCTGACATTATTTTGGGTCAATTACGTCTCACAGTTGCCTCTCTTACTATTGAACAAATTAACCAAGACCGTGAAGCATTCCTATCAGAAATACAAAAGAATGTTGATACTGAACTTTTGAAAATAGGCTTGTATCTGATAAATGTTAACTTAGTAGACATTACTGACGATTCTGATTATATTGAAAGTATTGGTAAGAAAGCCGCTTCTCAGGCACGTGCTAATGCAGATGCAGATGTTGCTAGAGCGAGACAATATGGTGCAACTGAAGTTGCTAGGGCAAAGAAACTAGAAGATGAAGCAGTCGCTCAAGCAGAAGCCGAAGGTCTAATGAGTGTAAAAAAGGCTGATGTAGATCGTAGGATGTATGTAGAACAACAAGAGGCTGAGGCTATTACAGGTGAAAATACTGCTAGAGCATCAATCGCCCGTTCTAATGCCGAACTTGCAATAGAGCAAGCCAAAGCAAAACAATCTGCTGAAGTAGAACAAGCAAAGGCGGAAGCTGAAATTCAGAGAGCAAAATTCGTGGAAACAGAAGAAACTCTACGCGCACAAGAAATTGTTCGTGAAGAAATTCAGAAACAGCAAATAGAAATTGCAGCGGCTGCGGAAGCAGAGCGTATACGCGTCGTAGCACAAGGTGAAGCTGATGGTTTACTTGCAAAATATACTGCTGAAGCAACGGGTATTCAAAGAGTTCTAGAGGCTAAAGCTGCAGGTTATACTGATTTGGTTAAGAGTGCTTCAGGAGATGCAAAAGCAGCAGCTACGTTATTGATGGTCGAGAAAATAGAAGCTATGGTGGCTGCACAAGTTGAAGCAATAAGAAACCTCAAGATAGACAAAGTAACTGTTTGGGATGGAGGTAACGCCTCTGGAGATGGATCTTCTGCAACCAGTAATTTCGTTAGCAGTTTAGTACAAAGTTTGCCACCTATCCATGATGTAGCAAAGATGGCTGGCGTTGATTTACCTGACTATTTAGGTTCTATTAACGAGTTGCCTGATGATTCCTGAGATATATAATCGTCATCCTCTTGAATGACTTATATTTCGGAATCAATATGTTAAGTGAAGATGTCGTAATAGTTGGAGGTGCTCGAACTCCTTTTTGTGAATGGCAAGGAGGCAAAAGAGGAGATGGTAAACCTGGAGGTTTATTGAAAGATACTAGTGCACTCAAGTTAGGTGAAATAGCTATCAGAGGGGCACTAGATAAAACTGGAACTTCTCCAAAGGATGTCGATCATGTTGTAATGGGTTATGCATTACAAACCTGTGATCAAGCGATATTTGGCGCCAGACATGCAGGATTAGGGGCGGATATACCTCAGGAAGTTCCTATGCTAACACTATCAAGAATTTGTGGTTCAGGGATTCAATCAATAATTACTGGTGCACAGATGATAATGCTTGGAGAAGCTTCAACAATAGTTTCCGGGGGCATGGAAAATCTATCTCAATCACCGCATGTACTACGTGGCATGAGAGATACTTACAAGCTGGCAAGACCGCCAAAAAAAGATACAATATTGGAAAAGGATATGGAAGATTATCTTTTTTCTAATCTATTAGATAGTATGTGTGGGTCATTCATGGCTCAAACATCTGATGAGATTTGCCGCAGGAAAGGGATTACTCGTAAAGAAACTGATGATTTTGCTGCTCTTTCACATAAAAGAACAGCCACTTCAATTGAGAATGGTATATGGGAACAAGAAATCGTTCCAGTTGGTGAAATAACATACAAAGATGAGGATCACGTAGTTTTAGATTCTACTCCTGAATCTTTATCAAAACTAAGAACCGCTTTCGGCCCAGAAAGTCTTGTTACTGCAGGTAATGCCAGTGGAGTTGTCGATGGTGCTGCTGCTGTTGTGATAAAATCAGCATCTCAAGCATCTTCTGATGGAGATTCCCCCTTGGCTCGTATTGTTAATTGGGGAATTGTAGGTTTAGAACCAGCAATTATGGCTTATGGTCCAGTTCCAAGTAGTCGTCTAGCTTTGGAAAAGGCAGGTTTGAATATTGAAGATATTGACCGTTGGGAAATTAATGAGGCATTTGCCGGTCAAGCAGTAGCTTGTATCAAAGATCTAGGGCTAGATATTAACAAAGTAAATGTCAATGGAGGTGCAGTAGGATTGGGACACCCCCTTGCTGCAACTGGTACTCGATTAGTCTTAACATTGGCACACGAATTAAGGAGATGTGGCGGAAAATACGGAGTTGCAACAGCCTGCATAGGTGGCGGACAAGGGATAGCAATAATCTTGGAATCTATCAAATAATTCCAGCAATATCTATGACATATCTAATTAAACTACCTATTACTGCAAGTAAGAACGGATATGTTAACAATCTTTGAGGGATTAATTTTATTGCAGCTCTAGATCCTAGCCATGAAATTATTGGCATAGCAATGGCAATAATGAATATTGAATATCCCAATTTGCCCCAAAGTGCTCCTCCTGTACCGTCAATTACTAGATGAGAAATTATACCTACAGGGACCATTAGCATGACAATATGTGCTGAAGTTCCTGCTGCATAATGTGGCTTCCAAGAAAATAATGTACGATGAAAAGTGACAAGTAACATACCACTGCCCATTCCTAATGCTCCAGAAGTCATTCCTCCGAAAAAACATAAAAATCTATATTTATTCAGAGTTTCTTTTGTTATTTTTTCTGGCGATATTCCGCCATCATCACCTAGTGCATTTTCTCCTCTCAATTGCCTTATGGTCTTTATTATGACCCATATAAGTAGCCCTGAAGCCGCAATTTTAATTGTAAAATCTCCTAAGAAAATAATTAGAAAATAGCTTGACAATGTTCCAAATATCGCTCCCAAAATGGCAGGCATTACGCCACTTTTTCCAATTTCAATTATAGCATATCCTCCTTTCATATGTGCCATTCTACTTCCTAATGATACAGATAAAATTAACATCAAAGATCCCAAAACAGATAATGGGATATCCCAGCCTACTAAATAATGTAAAATTGGCATATAGAGAACTCCTCCTCCCAGCCCCAATGGCGAAAATAAAAAAGCAGTAACTATTATTAGAAAAAGTGCTATGATAATTCCTATATCCATTTTTTCACTCTTCTTCATTAATGTACCAATTTTTCTTTTGCGGAGATAACGGTCTTTTCATCCATAACGGCCTACGTTCCTTTCTTGGGTGTGTTTCTCTTTCTTTTGCCATTTTATTCCATTTTTTGTAATATTCAAATGATTTTCGCGTATCTACTTCTATGTCTCCGTATTTTTCACCCGAACTAGGCTTACTAAGTTTGACCTTCTGCAGCCAACAATGTGCCCCACTTATCGGGTCCGGTTGAACTGCATGGGTAATGTTTTGATGTACCCCTCCGTCTCTCCACCAAATCCTATTTGTATCCGGATCATCAGATTTCCAAGATTCTATTCCACTAATAGTACTCATGCGCCATTTACCATCTCCCTTATCTTGAATATCTACAGTATTTGTCAAAAAACGATTCCCAGCATCCTGGTTTCTCCTCCATCTTCCTATGTGATGCGAACATCCAACCACTCCTGGCTTTATTGACTCAGTTACCCATACTTTATCGACAAACCAACCTATTTCCGTTTCAATTTTCAATAATTCTCCTTCTTCAATTCCTAATTTTTTTGCATCTTTAGGATGAAGCCATATTGGATTCCTGTGTGCTATTTCCACTAGCCATTTAGCATTTGCCGATCTTGAGTGAATATGTTGTGGAAGTCTAAAATTAGGTAATAGGCAGTATTCATTTTCTCCTTGTAAATTGCTAGGATGTACTTGACTATTTACTTTATAATGAGGGATAGTATGTTCCGGATAGCCAAACTCTTTCATAGTGAAAGAGTAAAATTCTTGCTTACCTGAAGGAGTTGGCCAACCTTCTTCTTCATGTTTTTTGTACGTTGCAGGCTCAATCAAAAAAGCCCCATGCTTTCGCATATATTCTAAAGCATCAAGATTTTCCTTTTCTGCAGCTTCAGTTAAACCAGGTACTCGCTCAAAAGTATATTTGTAATATTCATCTATCGTAATTTTTTCATTTTCTCGGTAAGGACTCATGAAATGTTCTCTAATGCCCATAGTTCCATCATCTATTTTCCATGATAATTCTATCCAAAACTCATCTTCTTCCCATACTTCTCCAGGATTGGTTTCATGCGTAAATTCAACGTCTTTACCTTCTCTGCGTGAAAACTCTCTTAGTACGGGCTGCCTAAATGCAACCCATTTTCCTGCTGAGGTTGCATATGAATTAATATCATGACGTTCAGAAGCATGGCCCATTGGTAAAACATAGTCGGCAAAAAAAGCAGTCTCATTCCATGTCGGTGTTAATGCTATATGGCAACCTAAAGCTTCTTTGTTCTGAAGCATCTCAATCCAAGTAAAACCATCAGGATATGTCCAAACAGGATTAAAAACTCTAGTAAAATAAACATCCATTTTACCTCTCCCTTCTTTTATCATATGTGGAAGAATATGGCTCATTTCGAAGTGTGATAAAGTATATTCTGGAGGAAAATGTAATTCATTCCATCCATCTGGATCAGGAGGTTCATCAAATAATTCAGGCTTAAATTTAGACCAAGAATTAGGGGCAGTTCCCCCCTCGGTTCCTACTGAACCAGTCAAAACATTCAGAAAATGCAAGGTTCTACTAACTTGCCAGCCACCTAGATTACCTATTGCTGCAGCTCTCCAAACATGAGTACACAGCCTTTTACCTGCTGATGCTACTACTTCTCCAACTTCTATTACTTGTTCAACTGGTATGCGACATTCCGATGCAGCATATTCTGGAGTGTATTTCTCATACTCAATTAGTAACAATTCAATAAATCTGTCAAATTCACATTTTTCCTTTGGATGTTCTGCTTTCATCCATTCATCCCAATTGACCCAATTCTCGATAAATTCACGATCATATAATTTCTTTTCTAAAATAATTTTTGCCCATGCTAAAAATAATGCTGGTTCTGAACCTGGCCATGTAGGTAACCAATGATCTGCCATCGCAGCAGTATTTGACAATCTTGGATCTATTACAATCAATTTTGCACCATCCATCATGCCTTCTAAGATTCTTTGTGCATGCGGATTGAAATAATGTCCAGTTTCTAAATGCGATGAAGTCAGAAGGATAACTTTTGCATTAGCATGATCTGGAGATGGACGATCATGTTTATGCCATAGTGCATATCCAGTTCTCGCACCTGCAGAGCAGATATTGGTATGAGAATTATGCCCATCTACTCCCCATGCCTTTAGAACTCTATTTGTATATCCCTCATGACCTGGTCTGCCAACATGGTAGACTACCTTATCTTTAGCTCCAGTTTTGAGTGAAGATCTTATTTTACTTGCAATATCATCTAATGCTTCTTCCCAACTTATTCTCTCCCATTCGCCTGATCCTCTATCTCCCTTCCTCCTTAATGGAAATAAAATTCTCTCAGTATCATTGATCTGATTTATTGTCGCAGGTCCTTTTGCACAATTTCTCCCTCTTGAACCTGGATGATGAGGATTTCCTTCAAATTTACTGACTTTTCCTGTTTCCTTATCTACATATGCCATCAGACCACATGCTGATTCACAATTAAAACATGTAGTTGGNATAAGNGAATATTTCTTTTCAATTCTTTTTGGCCATGCCTGAGCATCTAATTCTGTATGATTATGCCAATTTTCCGGTGAAGGATATTTTCTTAATATCCCATGATTCTTCAAATTTATTTCTCTTCTAGAAAGATCTGGTATAATCTTTAATTTTACCGCAATTCTCTCAATAAGACTATCCTTTTTCATTAAGATTCCGCCTATGTCAATGACTCCATTTGAGGTTTAATTATCATTCTCTTTCCTTCATGCCAATAGAATACTAATACTCCAATTGAAATTAAAGCGTATANTATTTCATCGTANTTAGATATTAGTAATAATGATGCAATACCTATAATTAAAGTATCAATTAAAAATCTAAATGGAAGTAATTTATCTTTTGACCACGACCTGCCTTTGGCTTGTTGTAGTAACCAGGCCGTGTAGANGCCAGTTAGAATTGAAACAGGTATNCCTATTACTGCTAATAACTTAAGATAAATTATATCCAAATTAAAAATAATTATTACTAGATTTAATATTAAAATACCTCCAAATAATGAGAGAACATATGCTCCTTTGACCAACCATGAATCCCAATTCGGCCTAAGCATAACATAAAGAAATCTTTCAGGCCTATCTAGGTCCATTACTAACAAAATTCCTGTAATAGCCAAAAATATCAGACTTATTCCTATCACTGGCCATAATAGTCCGTATCCGTTTAAGTCATAATCAAATAATAACCAGCCTATCATCGCTACCATATAGAGGCCAGCAGAAATCGCCTTCGTCCATATGTAAGCAGATACTTCCCATCCCCACAAAATCCCTTTACTAGGTTGGTCATAAGTCCTTTTTGCATTTATTTCAGTATCTTTATCTAATTTTTCCATGACATCTCTAATGATTGCCCTATCACGTGGATTCGATGATTTAGCCTTCTTTTCTAGTGCTAATTGTACTATCATAGAATTAGTGTTCGCATTAGAAATTCTTTCTTCTGCATATTTTGCATAGTGTCCAACGCCAACTGCCTGTTCACTCCATACATAGGACTGTGTTCTTTCTGTTGCTAATGGGTCTAACATTTCTGGACTCGCATCAATGTAGAATAGGTTTGGCTTTGCTCCCGATTCAGGTTTTCTGACACTCACATCATTTTCTAAAATATAATTCGATATTGAAGAGTTTTCTTCGTCTAAATCACCGGAGATAATTGCTTCTGTAGGACACACAATGACACATGCAGGCTCATACGACTCTTCTATTCTATGTGCGCAATAATTACATTTTGCCGCAGTACCTTTATTCGGATCTATATACAGAGCATCATAGGGACAAGCTTGCATACATGATTTACAACCTATACATCTCTCATCATCAAAGTCAACTATTCCATCTTCTCTTGTGAATAATGCAATAGTTGGACATATCGTTGTACATGGAGAATCTTCACAATGATTGCATCTATGTACTGAAAATTCTCTCGAATTATTAGGATATTCTCCAGTTTCAATGTATTTTACATGAGTCCGATTAACTCCAATCGGTACTTCATGTTCAGATTTACATGCAACTGTACATGCATGACATCCAATACATTTCCTATTATCAATTACAAAGCCATAGTTTACCATGTTCCTACACCTTCATAGGCCTACTACTAATCCTATTATTCCTGCTGTTCCTATCCATGCTCCCACGGAAGACCCTAGGTTTCCGAAAGTAGTGACTAGTAATATTTTTCCAACATTATTTTTCCAAAGCAATGACCAATCATCCAACTTTAGAAAATCCTGAGCATCTTTTCCTGTTGGAGTAGACATTTTGAATTGTGTGTAGCCAGCAAACCATCCTGCTGCCAGTGTCGGATTTAATGAAGTAAAAGGAGATGCCAAAGAACCCACTATGACTGATAATGGATGGCCTCTGGCGATTATTATTCCTAGTCCAGCAAAAGCCATATTCAATATTAACCAAGTTTTAGCAACTTCTTGGATAGCAGCAATCTCACCATTGTATGCCAACCAACCTATTGCAGAGAAAATTAATATTGGTATCATTAACATAACTATTTTTGGCCATTTGGACTTCTCAGGAGTCTCATTTAATTCATTGATTATTTTTTCTGAATTAGCTTCTTCTTTGTTTAGATTCTCATTTATGCCATTCACATGTCCTGCGCCTACTATGGCCAAAACTCTTCCTTTGTGCCTTATCTGCCTTATTCTTTCGGACAAATAAATATCTCTTTCATCTATTAATGTGTATCCTGCACCTGGTGCTATATNACGAGCTTCTTCTAACATATTACTAAGCATATCGGAATCTTCCAATAATTCATCTATTGGTATTTCCTCATCTTCTTCTGCCCATAACATCGCATATAGGACATTCCATTTTTCTCTAAATCCCATTTTTTTCCAAGCCCTTCTCAATGTAATGACAACGTCACGATCAACCAATTCTACTGGTATNTCTCGTTCTTCTGCAGCATTTACNGCTGCTAATAGTTCAGCACCNGGTCTTTCTCCAGTAGTAAGNCCCATTCTTCNTTGTTCTGCAGCCAATGCCGATTGTAAAATGACCATTGGCGCTTTCCCCTCTTTTACTATTTCGAGAAGAGTCTCAGATTCTAGTTTCTCAGGTTCCTTTAAACTTCTCAATCTAGATTCACATAATTCTACTGCAACAATATCAGGCTGCCATGCATCAATCTCCGTAAGGACTGTTTCAATTGATTTCTTACTGATATGGGCNGTTCCTATTATTCTTAGATTTTCATCAAAATCAAANACATCTCCAGAAATATTCTCTGACATTNAAATCACTCCAGTGAGGCCATAGATGTGTATAAGTCATAATGCTCTCTAACATCATGAACTCTAATTANATCTACTCCTTTCTTTGGNGCCATTGCCGCAACTCCCAATGTTCCTGCGAGCCTATTTTTGGTTTCATTCCTTCCCAATAAATCTTCAAACATTTTNTTNCTACTAACTCCCCACATTAGNGACATTGATTCATGTGCAACAATTTCTCTACCNGCTGATAATAGGCTTAAATTGTGTTCTAGAAGTTTTCCAAAACCTATTCCTGGATCATTAATTATTTTTCGCTTATCTATTCCAGATTGTATTAATTCTTCACTAATAAGTTTCAAATGCCCCTTAACTTCTTTCACTACGTCTTCATAAAGAGGATTATTTTGCATGTTTTTAGGTATTCCTTGCATATGCATAATACATATTGGTGCATCATTTTCTAAAATTACATTTTTCATATTGGGATCTGATAAAGAAGAAATATCATTTACCATATCTGCTCCATGTTTTAATGCACTCATTGCAACTTCNGATTTTCTNGTATCTACAGATATTCCTATATTGGGNAATTCGTCTCTAATTATTTCTATAGCCTTAGAAACTCTATCTAATTCTTCTTTTAATGTTACTTCTGTAGCCCCGGGACGGGTTGACTCTCCTCCGATATCTATCCAATCAGCGCCATTTTCAGACATNAAAATAGCTCTTTCCAATATTTCATCNAAATTACTTGCTCTAGACCTTTCAAAAAAAGAGTCTGGAGTGACATTAATGACTCCCATTATTCTTGGAAAGCCATNGTCTCGGCATTTTATAATAGGTCGCCAGTCAGCCATCTTATCTCTCTATCCTACGTATCCTTTATGATGTGGCAGACACGCAAGCCTCCAATGGNCATGGGAGAGGACATAGGTGATGAACTCTTACAAAGTAATAGTGGAGTATCTAATAATCAATCGCCCGATGGCCAAACTCTGTTAATAATGGATTCAATAATACAACGATTAAAACCCAAAGATTCGCATCATGTAAGNGAGATGATCAATCAAAGAGGTTTAATGTCTGGAGCATTAATGATGACTAGTGCTTTATTCTGGTGGATATCTATTAAAAAAGGAGGAAATACTGTCAANGATTCCAATATTCCTGCATCAATGATAGGTCAATTTGAATTTGAAATGTTAAGTTTAATCGTGGCTGCCATAATTTTTCTTTCTACTTTTGTTATTGTAATGGGTAGAGAAAAAGGAAATGCTACTATATCTAATCTAGGTGGTTTATTAATAGTACTAGGGATGTTCTATATNATAGAACCATTACTTCTTCACTACNATGAATTAGGAGGAGAATCAGCAGCATTTGCTACTGGAAGACTTCTNACTCTCTCTGTTATGGTTTATTTAGGATCNAAATTCTTTTTCGANGCTCTTCTTCTTCAATGGGTTAGTTCAAGTATGTTAAATATGGATGTAAATATCTCTGCATCTTATGAAAACCTTGATGTTGAGGGACATACTGATGAAGAGAATCCCTACGCATAAACTCTGTGGATACTTCTGAATCAAATGAGATTTGTGTACTTAGGTTGGGCCACAGGAGGGAAAGAGATAAGAGGATAACTTCTCATTTGGGACTTACAGCACGTGCTTTTGGTGCTGATAAGATTATTTTATCTGGTGAAGAAGATAACTCTCCTATTGAAACCTGGAATTCAGTAACTTCACGTTTTGGAGGCGTTTTTAATTGCTATTATGAACCTAAACCATTAAAATTTCTAAGAAAAATTTCTAAGAACAAATCCTCAACTATAATACATTTGACAATGTATGGTGAAGATATGGAAGAGATAATACCAAAAATACCNAANGATAATTCNCTGATTATTGTAGTCGGAGGAACTAAAGTNCCAGGAGAGNTTTATGGCTTATCTGATTATAACATTTGTATAGGTAACCAACCACANTCAGAAGTCGCCGCTCTAGCTATTTTCTTAGATAGATGGGTGGGTAAAATAGATGCCAATGAAAAATTTAGNGGAGGGGAAATAAAAGTATTGCCTTCTGCCCGTGGAAAGAAAGTTTTTATTTCTGAGGAAGAGTAAATATTCTTTCTTTAACACCCCTTTTCAGTTATATTATTCTCAATGATTAATAGTCGTAGTTTGGCAGCATCGTTGATGTCGGACTCGATGATAAGGCGAGGATTCTCTCCCGGCTCTTCAGGACATGGAGTAAAAGATTATCCAACTTTCGTAGATGCTGCTGATATTCTAATAGATTCAGATGAAATTTCTCAGTCAAAGGGTAAAAAAGGCGTACTTTTATTGGCTGATGGTTCTAGATTTGAAGGTAAACTATTTGGTTCAGAGACAATTTCTCAAGGTGAACTAGTTTTCATAACAGGAATGACCGGATANCAGGAAAGTCTAACTGATCCTTCATTTGCTGGACAGATTCTTACCTTTACTTGGCCCTTGTTAGGCAATTATGGTATTATTCCGGGACAATCAGAATCTTCGAGAGTTCACCCAAGGGGAGTTATTTGCAAACAAGTAATGAAAATACCTGATCACAGAGACAGTATTGGGAGTGTACATGATTTTTTACAATTACATAATGTCCCTGGAATAGAGAATATCGACACAAGGGAATTAACAAAAAAAGTCAGAGAGTTTGGTACATTACTCTGTGCATTTGGNCCGCTGGANAANGAAGAAGAAATTTCATCTTTATTGGAAAATATGCTACCTCCAGATAGTGAAGATTTAGTATCTTCAGTTACTTGTAATGAAGCTATTTTGATGAATCCTGGTGCGACAGATGAGCAAGGGCATAAATTACCAAGACTGGCAGCAATAGATTGCGGAGTTAAATATAATATTCTTCGAGAATTATGCAATCGTTTCGAGGTTGTATGGTGTCCTGCATCTTCAGATTTTAAAACAATTATCAATGATTGGAACCCCGATGCATTATTCGCTTCAAATGGGCCTGGCGATCCGGCGCATCAAGGTTATGCTTTAATTGCCCGAAATACGTTGGCCTCTGCTGTTCGTGCCGGATTACCTGTCATGGGCATATGTCTTGGACACCAGTTAATGGGATTAGCTGCAGGATTAAGGACTTACAAGTTAAGATATGGACATAGAGGTACTAATCAACCAGTATTGGATATTGAAACAAGAAAAGTGATAATTACTAGCCAAAATCATGGTTATGCGTTAGAAGATCCCGATAATGGCATGTTATCTCCTCATCCTTCCGGTCTGTGTTCTGGAATTAACGAAAATATCCTAGGAGCAGATTTCAAGGTACGCCATATTAATGCTAATGACAAAACTGTTGAAGGACTTGATTTAATTGATAGGCCTGCTTTTACAATCCAATTTCATCCTGAAGCTTGCCCAGGACCACATGATGCCTCTTCACTTTTTGATAGATTTTCAGACCTTGTAAGAAATAATAATCATAAAGCATTAAAATCATTAATTTCCGAAGGAGATATGTTTTAATGCCCAGAAGGGACGATATCAAAAGAATTGCCATATTAGGTAGTGGACCTATCCGCATAGGTCAGGCTGCCGAATTTGATTTCTCAGGTTCTCAAGCATGTCGTGCGTTAAGAGATGATGGTTATGAAATAATAATAATAAATTCAAATCCTGCTACTATCCAAAATGACCCCGAAATGGCTGATAGAATATACATAGAACCACTCCTCCCAGAGGTTGTAAAGCGTATTTTGGAAATTGAAAAACCTGATGCCTTGTTAGCAGGTATGGGAGGGCAAACCGCTCTAAATTGTGCACTAGATCTCGATCGACATGGAGTTCTAGAAAAACACTACGTTGAAATGATCGGTGCAAATAAACAGGCAATAGATAAAGCTGAAGATAGAGAGTTATTTCGCCAAGCAATGCTCAAAATTG
>NHGE01000010.1 GCA_002172375.1 Euryarchaeota archaeon TMED129
GAATATTCAATTTCGGCAGAATTAATTAAACTTGTTTCTAAGGCAACACTCATNTCACTCACTAAAATAGAAACTTCTGTTTCTAATTCCACTCCATGNNTTGAAGGNTTAGTATCNATAGCAATNGTAACCAAAGCCATATNCGCTAACGTCCACGGATCATTTCTAGATTCNGTAGGGAACATACTCATCATTGAGCTTTTAATATCNAAATCCTGTAGCGCNTTCAATGGNGATAAAGCACCCATCAATTGACCTTGTAAAGGTGCAATAGTTGCATTTTGNTCTGTAGTTCTACCATCTGTCAATCCAGATGCCATNCCAATCAACATANNTATTGTATCGGNATTATTTTCTCCAGAANCCATTCTTGCTTGCCATTCACTTGGAGTTCCTCTGACAGACTTAGTCTCACTCCATTGGTCTAGAACTGTAGAATTTGGATAATCTACAGATGGAATACTAGCTATCGCAGCCATTGCTATTCCAACTGTCGAACTCAAGTTCTCATCATCAGACATTACAACATTCATGAGAGCAGTCTCAACTCCTGTTGACCAAGTATCTGAATCTGGATCTTGTATTTGTTGCCAGAACATTACTGAACTGGCAGGACCTGAATTTGGTGAACCTCCAAACAAATCATAATGAAATGGCACTAAATCTTCATATCCAAGCATTTGTGATTCTACATTTGCAAGCATTGCCCATGTTGACTCATCTTCTAAATCTCCATCAAATTTTACTATCGACCTAATCAAATCTAAATCAACATTGTAAGTATCTTCTACTTCATACAATAGAGAGGTCGTATCATTTTCTGGCCAAAAAGCATCTTCAGAATTATCAAAAACTATGTATTGTGCAAATGAGGATAATGCCAAAACTCCTACAATGGCAACACAAATAACAATTTTTGGTTTATCAACAGAAATTTCACTTAATCTATCAAATGGATTTTTCATGCTATTGCCCCTTGGGTTTTAATTACTTTTAATGCCTTTTTAACATGTCCAGTTACTCCTAATTGGCTGGTATGCGCAAAGGCAATAGTACCCTCGGGATCTATGACGAATGTAACTCTTGCGCGAAGAAAACCAAAATCTTTCTTCAATTTCAAAGCTTTAGCAAGTAATCCACCTTTATCACTCAAAAGCGAGTATTGTAATTTGTATCTNTTTTTGAATCTTTTATGAGATTTAACAGAATCTGAAGAAACCCCATAGAGTNAAATTCCTTGTTCTATAAATTGATCATATCTATCTCTAAAAGAACAAGATTGTAGCGTACATCCAGGAGATTCATCTTTAGGATAAAAGAACATTACAGTCCATTTACCGTGAATATCTTGACTAGTGACTAGATTCCCTTCATCATTCAAACATCTAAAATCAGGTAGTTTACTTCCTACTAAATATTCGTGAGAATCTACCAAGTATTCATCTCCATTTTCCTAGAGAATCTCTTAATGCGGGTTCTAAATTCTCATGAGTAAATTTGTATCCAGATTCTTGAAGTCTCTTAGGCATTACTCTTTGACTATCCAAAGTTAGTTTTACGCCCATTTCTCCAAACATTATTCTCATAACAAATCCAGGTAATGGAGCAAATGCTGGGCGTCTCAAAACNTTACCAAGAGTTTTTGCAAATATCTTTTGTCTAACTGGATTAGGTGCCGTAAGATTATACGCTCCCTCACTTTCTTCACTCATCATCAGATGATACATGGAATATATTTGATCATCCATTGAAATCCAAGACATCCATTGTTTGCCTCCTCCAATAGGACCTCCTCCTCCCATTTTTGCTGGTAGAAGCATTTTACCTAATGCGCCACCAACAGCAGACATTACAATCCCTGTTCTAGTATGAATAGTTCTAATCCCAGCTTTTCTGGCAGAATCAGCACTATTTTCCCATTTTCCACAAATATCCGTAAGAAAATCATCGCCAATGTCTGTATNTTCATCTACAATTTCATCTCCTCTGTTTCCGTAATATCCTATCGCACTTGCTACCATGAACAAATCAGGTTTATTTTCCAGATTAGCTAAAGTATCACTCAACAATGTAGTACTATCTACTCTACTATTTTTAATCGCAGTCTTCCTTTTTTTACTCCATCTCTTATCGCCTATTCCTACGCCACCTAAGTGAATTACTATATCAAAACCTTCTATTTCACTAGGATTAATTTGTCCTTCTGAAGGATTCCATGCTATTTCCTTTTTATTAGGGTCTGCTTCTTTCCTAACTAATCTCCAAACATCATGATTCCCAGTATCTAAGAAAGCAACTAGTTGTGTACCTATCAAACCAGATGAACCAGCAATTAGTATTTTTTTCCTATCTAGATGTTTAAATTTAATGTGATTATCCATATCTCTCTTTAATCTGTATTCTCTTGCTTTGAACATTGAAGAGATTCTTCCAGTNACTAAAGAACCACCAAGAACTTTGTCAACTAACATTCCCAATGGTCCAAATGGAACGCTGTATGTAACATCATCAACAACCGTTGTAATTCCATCAACTTCAGTCAAGAAATGATCATGATCCCATTTCCAAAATGGTCCTTTGACCATTGTATCGGCAAAATATGCTTTGTTATTGGCCGGTTTTTCATATCCAGTATGTTCTGCCACCCATGTCATTTTGAAGAAAGGNGCACCAGGTGCTGGAAATCTAAATACTCTTTGAGATCCAACTTCTAGAGAATCATCTGCCCTTACTTCTTCTGCAACTTCCCATGGTGGCATCAATCTTCTAAANGAACCCTCATGTTCAAACCAGTCGAATGTNGATTCTACATCNGCATTGACTACTGTTTCATGTTTGTAATTTGTTGGCATTCTATAACCTCTGTATTTCTCTNGGTAGAGGGGCATTTTCAGACCATCTATTGATATAATTATTCAATTTTAATTTCCTTCTTGCACTTTCAGTAGTCATGTAGCGTACTTTACCAAATACGGGCCTTTCCGGACCCCATGCCCTATCATGACGACCTAGAACCCAAAAAATTCCTGTGTATGAATTGGGATCTCTNCCATCTAAAGCCCACCTATCATTAATCTGAATCATCCAATCTGCAGCTGTATTAGGATCGGGAGCCCATTCTAGAATTTTTTTACCCCAAACCATTCTCATGTAGTTATGAATTAATCCTGTTCTAAGTAATTCTCTTTGTGCAGCATTCCAAACCTCATCATCTGTTCGAGCATTCTCTATATCTTCAAATGTGTATGGCTTACGTTCATCTTCAGCATGTTCCTGTAGTGATTTTTTTGCCCAATTTGGTATAGAATCTATTGATTTATGATCTCTTCTGTAGTGAGCAAAATTAAATCCTAACTCTCTCCATGTTATTATTTGATCTAGGAATGATTCTTCACTNTCAGACAANCCCCACCATCCAGATCGAGTACCTTTGCCCATATCTTCAAAGCAAGTCATATCATAAGTCCAATTACTTCTTTTGAAAAGTTCAACAACCACTTCTATTGTAGAGATGTGTCCAAAATGAAACCATGGTGAAAGTGTACTAACTGCTGGATTTTCAGTATTATTTCTATCAGTAGAATATCTTTTAAGATTAAATTCGAGAAAAACTTCCATTCTTTTTAATGCTTCAAATCTCCCGCCTCTCATTTTTTTAACAGATTTTACCTCATGATCTATATTTAATGGAGCCATTGCCGCTTCCGAAACCTTTCCTGCTTCCCCAACTCTCCACAACCATTCCAAAGGCGTAAATTCAACTTCAACTGCTGCAAACAAGGATGCCATTTCATTCTGATCGAATTTGAGGTTAGCTGTTATTGACTCCATTGAATTTTTTGATGGCAGGTTTAGTAACGCTTCTGCCATACTTCTTTGAACATGTTTTCTAAATGAATATGCCGTCAAATGTTCTTTGCCAGCCCATGCCATGGGTAGTATTCCATTTGAATCCGCAGCCTCTGTGTTGACTTTGCATATTTTAGCAGCTTTTTCCATTATGGTTCTTGGCAAGTATGTCGGATAATCATCGACCAATACTGAACATGCGTGACTTGACAGCTTTGNAAGAAGCTTATTTCCTGAATCTTTGTGAGTCTCAACCCAAGGAAGATATGTGATATTATTTTCTTCGAAGATTTTGATGTTATCTAACATACCTTGAACAGAAAATGTTAGTATTCTCTCATTTGCCCAATCATGTCTGATTGACATACATTCAACAACTAGAATAGGTTTATTGAGTTCTGATGCTAATTCTACTGCTCTATCCATAGCAGCATTATAATGATACCTTCTTGCAGAGGTCATCCAATAAAGAATATAGTCTCCTGATGGATTAATTGANATGTTGTTTAGGTTACGAATTCGAGATGGCTTTGGCTTAGAAATACTCATCACGTGACCTCAACAAAANTTTGCTTACACCTCATCACCTATAAGTAAGTGTTTTCAAATGTATATTAAAAATATAAAAAATACAGATTGAAATAAACATCAATTCATAAGTAGATGTACATTTCAGCAAGTATGACTTTACAAGTTANAAGAGAAGCTGAACCAGTAGATATTGAAGCCGATGCCCTGCTACCTACAGAGTATGGCAACTTCAGAGTGAGAGTAACCGTAGACTCAAAAGGAAAGGAACACTCACTGTTGTATGCAGGAGATTTNAGTTCTGTAAAATCACCTTTGATAAGGATACATTCCGAATGCNTAACCGGTGATGCNTTTGGATCTCTGAAGTGTGATTGTGGCCCGCAATTAAAACTCTCAATGCAAAAAATTCAGGAAGAAGGAGTTGGAGCAGTAGTCTATCTCAGACAAGAAGGTCGTGACATTGGCTTACATTCTAAGATTCAAGCATATGCGCTACAGGATGAGGGCTATGATACCCTAGACGCCAATTTAGCACTGGGCTTACCTGCTGACGCTAGAGATTACAAGATTGCTGCAGATATGTTGAAGGACGCGGGAGTCAAAAAAGTTAAGATGATGACTAATAATCCTCTCAAAATAAAGGGTTTAGAAGANAATGGAATATCAGTTCAAAAAAGATTCTCTCATGTNAGTGGTGTTTCTNAAAACAATAAACACTATCTTGCTACGAAGAAAAATAGAATGGGACATATGCTTTAAAACAATTAAGTTTTAATGCGTTAACAATGGAGGTTTAATTATGACATCATTAATTGGTTCTACTGCACCAGAATTTACTTTGAACACCAGCGATGGTGAAATGTTTTCACTATCTGATTTAAATGNTCAATGGAAAGTACTATTTTTCTATGCTAAAGATGGNTCTCCTACCTGTAAAAGGGGATGCCTATCTTTCAAAGACCAATATGATTTATTCCGCTCTTTAACTCCTCCNGTCGAAGTCATTGGCATTAGCCAAGATACAGTAGAACAACATAAAGAATTCAAGGAAGAGTTACAATTACCATTCACCTTACTATCCGATCCTGATAGAAAAGTTGCAGTAGATTATGGTGTAGCTAATCATTTGGGATTATTTCCAGCAAAATCATCTTTTTTATTAGGTCCCGACAATACCATTCATCATGTGTATGATTGGTTATTTAGGCCTAGGACTCATGTNGCCAAGATACTTTCTGCGATGAGTAGAATTACNGATGGAGATAGATTCGAATGAGTTGGAATACACTACTGATTGATGCTGGACTATCTGAAAGAGAAGCTGAGGCAGTAATCGTATTATCTGCAAAACCAAATCTAAAGGCTAGCGAATTAGCAAAGGAACTTGGAACCACGAGATTAGATGCATATAATTCTCTTGAACGATTGCAAAGCGGTGGATTAGTTACAGTAACAGTAGATAGGCCTATGAAATTTTCAAGCCCTCCACTAAAGAATGTCCTTGAACACCTGATTAATATCAGGAAAGAGCAATTGAAGAAAATTGAACAAGGGTTTGAGGATATCAAAGAAGGAAAAATACAAGATATTCAAGAAGACATCACTCTNGATTTGGAAACAGAGCCAAAGTTTGCAGTGTTAAAAGAAAGGGTACACATATTCTCCAAAATAGAAAAAATGGCTCTTGAGTCTCANCATTCTCTAATCTTGACATTAGGTAAATTTGGTATACTTCATTTGTGCAGAAGTACAGCNTTATCTGAGGTAAATAAAGCAGCAAAAAGAGGAGTTGAGGTAAAAGTAATGGCACAATTAGATCGACGTACGATTCGATTCTTCTCTGAATTAGATTCAGCAGTTGAGGTAAGACATAGTGATGATTTGGAATCACAAGGAACCGTGATGGATCAATTAGAAGCTATTCAATACCTCAATACTGAGGAAAATCCGGTAGGTAGAGGAAAAACCGATGCTGCTCTTCTCATTCANTCATCTCCCTTTGCAGAATCTCAAAGAAACTTAATTGAAAGTATTTGGGAAGAGGCTATACCTTTTGAATTGGCATCAAAAAGATTTACTGAAGAAAGAATAGTTGATCCTTTAAAANTAACTTTAGATGGNGGCTCTTTCTTGGATCGTATTAGAGATGTTTTACAAATATCAGAAGAATTACCAGAATCCGATACTCCATTTAATTTAGATGCTTTTATGGCATCTGGACTAGAAATAAGTGATGCTAGAAAAAAGCTAGGAACAGGCGGAATTTCCAGCCTCANTACATTTGGAATTGATATTGGATCATTACTCCGTCAGGTAGGTAACCGAATAGGAGAAGAACTCGCATTTAGTTTGAGAAAAATTGATGGGCATGTTGAATTTCTTAGTGAAATGATGGATTGGTATGAATATGCAGGTCTTGGAGAATTAAGCTATGATGCNGATCCAATTTTCCATATCAAAGTACATCTCTTGCTAGATGCTGATAATTCAGATCAACTTCCATTGTGGGAACTTGATGATGGCATAATTGAAGGAACTTTATTGAGTAGATATTCTTCAATGAAAGAAGTTATTATAGAAAGAATTCAATCAGNGGATANCAAAGATGAATTCTGTAGATATAACTTGGTATTATCTGANGATAATTAACTAATTATTTTTTATTACTAACTAATCAATATATGGTGAAAAATTATGAGATTATTCACATTCTCTCGTTTNATGTATCAAATATTAAAAAAGAGTCCAGCCAACNTAGATTGGATTCAAAATCAAGGACTTTTAGCAGTTAAGCTTTCTCAGATATTTGCTTTGAGGCCAGACTTACTTTCTATAGAAAAATGTCGTCAATTACAGACATTATATGGTCAAGCCTCCACNATNCCTTCTGAAAATGTTCTTTCTATTTTGAAAGAAAAAGCCCCAGTTGAATTTCATGATTCTATAGAATGGTTCGATAAAGANCCCTTAGCNGCTGCTTCAGTAGGCCAGGTTCATAGGGCACGNCTAAAAACTGGANAAGAAGTNGTTGTTAAGATAATNAAGGCAGANCATAAGAANAAATTCAAAAAAGATGTTTTTAGGATGAAAAGATGGTTAAAAATATTAATTTTATTTTCTCCAAAATTACGAAAGGTCGGNAATCCTATAGCATTGTTAAATCATGTAGAGGATTATACACTTAGAGAATTAAATTTGAATAATGAAATAGAAGGCGGACACAAGTTAAAACAAATACAATCAAATCTTGCAGAAGATTTCCCAATGCCAAGATTAAAATTTCCAAAATATTGGGAAAAACTATCAAATGAAGATGTTTTAGTTTCTGAGTTTATCGAGGGAAAAACATTAGAAGAAGGAATTAGAAATCAATCCTTAGAATGGGATTATTTAATTGAATTATTTAGAATTCACGGTGCTTATATGTTTGGAGTAGGAACTTTTCATGGCGATCTTCATCCAGGTAATTGTATAATAGATAAAGATGGAAATTTCGTTTTTATTGACAATGGGGCAATCTGTGATGCTCCCAAAAATATTAGCTTATCACTTTTCAATTTTTTTGAAAATCTTTCAAAAAATGATAAAGATGACGCTTTCGAATCATTGTTAAATCTTGCAGATAGCCGACCTCCAGAGAAAAAGGTAAATAGATTTAAGAAAAATATGAAATCAATATATGATGGATTTGAAGATAAATCAGTCGGAGAACAGAGTTTAACTGAAGTAATGATGAAAACAGTTAGGGCTGCAGTAGAAGACGCAGGAGCAGATTTTGGTGAAGAAGCATTCCCAATAATCAGGTCATTAATGTACATGGATGGTCTAGTAATTAGGACACATCCAGATGTTAAATTAATTCTTGAAATGAGGCCATCATTGGATGAATTCAGAGAAGGATTAGGATTAGGTAAGGAAGTTTAAGCATGACAGAGAATAAAGTTGTATGGATAATTGGGGCTACTGGAGGAATTGGTAGATGCATATCTTCCAATTTAAAGAAAGAAGATTGGACAGTCATCGGAAGCGCTAGAGATGAAACAAATCTAACAAATTTTTCCAATGAAACAGGTATAGAAACACGCCCTGTTGATGCTAGAAATAATACTGAAATGCAGCAAGTAGCCAACTCAATTAAGGAGGATTATGGTAAAATTGATGCAGTTGTTCTAGCAGTGGGGACTATATTTTTGCGACCTACTCATGCCACTTCAGCAGAACAATTCATGGAAACTGTAGAACAAAATCTACTCACTGCACACAATACTATTAATTCAACTGCAAAAATAATGATGAAAGAAAAGAATGGACGAATTATTTTATTTTCATCAGCTGCTGCTAGTATAGGTATGCCAAATCATGGGGCAATCAGTGCTTCAAAGGCTGGACTAGAAGGATTAGCTAGAGCAACTGCCTCAGAATATGCAAAAAGAGGAATTAGGATAAATGTTGTTTCTCCAGGACTTACGGATACTCCGTTAGCTTCAAAAATACTGTCTTCAGATGCTGCAAGAGAGATTAGTAATAATAAAAATCCATCTGGAAGAATTGGAATAGCTTCTGAAGTCGGAGACGTAGCTTCATGGTTGGTTAGTAAAGCCCCTGATTGGATTACTGGTGAAGTAATTCATGTTGATGGCGGACTCTCAAATATTACATAATAATATTTTCAAGTCAACTAGAAATATCCAAGAAACCATCCGGTGAGATAGATAAAAGGAATCAAAGGAAGAGAATAGAATAGTATCGGTTTGATCCAATCTCTCCACCACCATACATTATCTAAACGACCTAAAGTTCCTTCATATACGCCTTCAGCAACAACCGCTGCTATGTCACTTTCACCAGTTGCCATAACTTAGAAGAAATACTACTAAATTTTAATCATTCCTAAAAACATAATATTCATCATACGGTTTTGATATTACTAAATACATCTCGATCAATATCTTCAAAATTAATTTCACAATATTCTCCTAATTCTAATTTATAATCATTTAATAACATTTTTTCGGTTGATAATCTGTGTAATTTAGATACTTCATTCCCAACGGAATCAAACATTCGACGAATCTCTCTTTTCTTACCCTCGTCAATTGTTAATATCATACTTTTTTCTTCAATATCGGTTAATATTGTGGGCCTAGAAATATATTCTTCCATCTTACCATTATCATTAATTTTTATCTTAATACCGTTTTTTATTGAATCAATTTGCTCCAAAGAGATTGATTTAGTAGTTTCAATGTAGTATGTTTTTTTAATTTTATTTTTAGGGTTAGTAATCTTATGGGCTAGTTTTCCATCGGTTGTGACCAGTAAGAAACCTGTAGTATTTTCATCTAACCTTCCTACTGTAATTAGAGATTCATATACTATTTTAGATACTCTCCCATAAAATAATTCATATATTGATTTCTTTCCTAATTTCCTTTCTTGTGAATTCAATCTTGAACAAATAAATCCCATTGGTTTATTCAACAAAAAATATTTTTCATTTTGAGGAAGTGACAATTCCTTTTTATCATAAATTACCTTTTTCTTCTCAGGATTAAATTCAAAACTAATATTCTTAACAATAGATCCATTTACAGTAATTTTTCCATCCCAGATAGCATTCTTTATTTCATTTTTAGAAGAAAAAATACCACATTTCGATAGAAATTGATGCAATCTAATTTTCATACTCAACCAATAATTGAATCTAAGTATTATTGTTTATTAGGTATTCCTCTAACCAAGACTAAATTCAATGCCAAACCTATTGGCATTAACATCACTCCAAAAAATACTGAAGTTATTGTAATCCATTTCTCAGTTTTTGCTTGAATACATCTCTTCCATATCCATCTAGTAACAAAAATATCACCTGCAACCATGTGTGCCCATGCTGCTGAAGCACCTGCTTTTGTACCTAATAAATCAGCCAAACCTTGTAGAGCATTACTAGGGTCCATGGCATCTTTTGCTAATCCCATAAGCCCAGATACATCTGAAAAAGAAACTAAGAACCATATTACAATAGGTCCTATAAAAAACCATGGCCCTTGCATTAATTGATGGGTTTTTTCATGTTCAGGATATATCATCATTGCAATCCAAAAAGGGCCAATCCACATTGTTGATAAGAAAAAAGATAAATCGTAAACATCCATATTAAAACCTCATTCCAGCAAACCTTTGATTTCTTCAACAAGCTCCTCTGTTGCCCAGTAGGTCTTAGATGTCCATGTTAACCTTCCTGTTGAATCCATTATCTGCAGTGTAGGAGTAGAAGGATTTCCAAAAGCATCATAAATAGAATATTCACTTTCTAAACCTGTGTCTAAATCAAATAATTGGGTATTCTCCGTTGGAAGTAAAAGTGGCCAAGAAACTGGATTTGTAGCATTTTTTCCGTACACATTTTCTATAGATGAAGGAGATTCAAATGCTGCATATCTGTGAATACTCAAAATAGAATTATTACTCATATTTCCATTATTAACTTCTTCAGCGAAGACATCTGTCCAATCATGACAGCCTTTACAGTTTGCAGCTACCCAAATCAAGAGAACAGAATTATTCGAAACATATTCATTTAAATCTAGATTAGAATTATTTTCATCACCCATTATCGGTGAAGTAAAAGATATCCTCTCAGGCACGGATGATTCAATTATTTCTTCTTTAACTATTGATTGATCTTCTGCTATACAACCTGCTAGAGAACTAACTAAGAATATGAAAACCAAAAAAATTGTTTTTTTAATCATCAAACCACCATTTTGGGTTTTTTGATATCTTCAAACCAAGTTTCTACTCCATTCCAATCCGGTTCTATTCCTAAATCAGAACAAATTAATTTAGCGCTTATTCTACCGCTTTCAAATATAGTTGGCAATCCACTTCCGGGATGAGTTCCTCCACCAACAAGGAACAGATTATTTAATTCTTCAAATCTATTTTGTGGCCTTCTCCAAAGCATTTGGTCTAATCCATGTGCTAGATTGAATACTGCACCTTTGTAAATATCTCTTGAGCCCCAATCATCTGGCGTTACAATAGTCTCTGAAACTATATGCTCTTTCAAATCTTCATATCCCAATTTTTTCATGGTTTCAATTACCACATCTCTGTATTCATACTTTATCTCTTCCCAATTTATTGATTCATGCACATTAGAAACAGGAACTAAAACATAGATAGTAGAATGACCATCTGGGGCCATTGATGGATCTGTTAAGCATGCATTTTGAACATACAATGATGGATCATCCCATGTTATTTTATTTTCTGTAACATCTTTTAGATTTGTATGATAATCTTTCGATGCATATATTTGATGATGGTCTAAATCATATTTCTTATCTACCCCAAGGTAGAGCATAAATGTCGAACACGAGTAAGATTTCTCATCTAACTTCTTATTGGACCATCTTTTCCTTAATTTATCTGGAATCAGTTCCTTCATTCCAGTGGCAAAATCTACATTCATTACATATTTCTTAGCAGTATAAGTATCCTTTCCTGTCTTAACTCCAACTATTTTTTTACCCTCAAAAAGGCATTCTTCAACAGGTTCATTAAGACAAATTTCTACCCCCAACTCCTTTGCTAATAATCCCATTTTTTCAGTTACAGTTCCTAATCCTCCTTTAGCATGATATATGCCATATTCTAATTCCAAGAACGATAATATCGTGAAAAGACTAGGCGCTTGAAAAGGAGACATTCCTAAATATTTTGTTTGAAAACTCATCGCTAGTTGCATCCTATCATCATCAAAAAATTTCGATAAGTCAGATGCCACACTTCTCCATGGCCTTAATACTTTAGCAACTCGCAAAGCTCTTTTGTTGGCTAAATCAGTCCAGCTTGTCCAAGGAGAATTTAGACAATTTTTAGATAATTTCAATTTTTTCCTATTATCTAATACGTATTTCCTGAATCCTTCGGCATCATTCTTTCCGCACAACTGTTCAATCTGCTTTACCATATATTCTATATCAGTACTAGCATTCAAAGACCCACCTTCGCCAAATACTAATCTGTAATTTGGATCAAGTTTTATGAGATTCAATTCTTCATGAGCATCTTTACCAATCGCTTGAAAAATCTCTTCTATTATTTCGGTGTAATGAAAAAATGTAGGGCCATTGTCGTATCGATAGCCGTCTTTTTCGATCACCTTGGTTCTTCCTCCAACACGATCTGTTTTTTCTATTATTTTTACCTTCAGACCTGCTTTTGCAAGCAATAATGAGCATGCAAGGCCACCAGGACCTGCTCCTACGATAATTACGTCAGACTGTATGTCACTCATTATATCAATTACATTGGATTGACTACTGCTTATAATTAATCGTTTTCAATTTTTAAAATAGATTTAATTAAAGATATTCAAAAAATATGACTTATTGATGACTCAGATATCTACGGTTTCAAACATTCATATAAAAGGAATAAGTGTAGCAAGCCGCCTCATGCTTAACTCTAAAGTTATGATCGCCTTACTAATGACCGCCAGTCTTGTAATGTCACCAATTGTGGTTGCAGATGAGACAGAAGACATACCTACCAATGCTGTTGGAACAGGTGTGCATGACTCTCTTGTAGCAGCATTAAGTCAAGCAGGACTCGTCTCAACACTTTCAGGTGATGGACCATTCACTGTGTTTGCTCCAACAGATGATGCATTTGCAGCAGCAGGAATCGACTTAGCATCTTTTGATACTGACGAAGAAAATGCTACTTTAATTGATATTCTAACTTATCACGTAGTATCCGGACAAGTCCTTTCTTCAGATTTGTCTGATGGAATGACTGCAACCGCATTGAATGGTGATGAATTATCTTTCACGGTCACAGCAGATGCAGTTACTGTATCTGGAGCAACGGTCACATCAGCAGATGTCATGGCATCCAATGGAGTAATTCATGTAATTGATACAGTATTAATGCCACCAGTGCCATACACAGGAATAGGTATTTGTTACAATACAGCTACACATACAATAGTAGCAGGCTCAACATATGAAGAATGTAATGCTTACATGTACGTAGTTGACTTCGAAATGGGAGGCCAAACATACACAGGCTGTTACAATACAATATCCCATGCACTCACAGATGTAACTCAGGCAGTATGTGAATCATACGTATGGACTCCTCCAGTGGACATACCAACTTCAGCATCTGCAACAGGAATTCATACTTCTTTAGTTGCCGCTTTGACAGCAGCAGATCTAGTATCTGCATTGCAAGCAGACGGTCCTTTCACTGTATTTGCTCCAACCGATGATGCATTCACAGCAGCAGGAATAGACCTAGCATCTTTTGATACTGATGAAGAAATTGCAGCGTTAGCTGATATACTAACTTACCATGTCGTATCTGGACAAGTAATGTCCACTGATTTAACAGATGGAATGGCTGCAACCGCATTGAATGGTGATGAATTATCTTTCACTGTTTCAGCAGATGCAGTAACTGTATCTGGAGCAACGGTGACATTGGCAGATGTACCAGCATCTAATGGTGTAATTCACGTAATCGATACTGTATTAACGCCACCAGCAGATTTAGTTGACATACCAACTTCAGCATCTGCAACAGGAATTCATACTTCTTTAGTTGCTGCTTTGACAGCAGCAGATCTAGTATCTGCGTTGCAAGCAGACGGCCCTTTCACTGTGTTTGCTCCAACAGATGATGCATTCACAGCAGCAGGAATAGACCTAGCCACTTTTGATACTGATGAAGAAATTGCAGCGTTAGCAGATATACTAACTTACCACGTAGTATCTGGACAAGTAATGTCCACTGATTTAACAGATGGAATGACTGCAACCGCATTGAATGGTGATGAATTATCTTTCACTGTTTCAGCAGATGCAGTTACTGTATCTGGTGCTACAGTTACTACTGCAGATGTAATGACATCGAATGGAGTAATTCATGTAATTGATACAGTACTAATGCCACCTGCCGATCCTCCAGTTATTCCTGAAGGCTGCGATTATTTAGTTGGAATTGACGATAGCGGGTATGCATTTGATCAGACTTCACTTGAGATTGCAGTTGGAGAAACTGTATGCTGGATGTGGACTGATTCATCAATGCCTCATAACGTTGCAGAAACAGCAAGTGCAGAAGACACAACAAGACTAGTTGGTGGATTATATAGTGGTCCAGCAGCTTCAACTGTTGATTACAGAGTAACTTTTGATGCCAACGAGACCTTTACTTACATCTGTGAACCACATGCCTCGATGAATATGAATGGAGTTGTAGTGGTAGGTACAGGAATAGAAGATGTTCCAGAACCAGTAGAAAAAGATACTGACGCTACTCCAGGATTTGGAGGAGCACTGTTGGTATTAGCAGTAATGGGTGCTGTTTTAGTTACTACACAAAGAAGCAAGTTAGATTAAGTTAAGAATTTAACTTAACTTCTATCCAACCATCAAGTTCCCTTGCCATATGAATGGCAAGGGGGCTTGGTCTACGGAGTTTGCCTACGATCTTACCATATTTTGGAATCAACGGAAATGGAGACCATTCTTTTACTTCTCCAGAGTTTAGATCGTATCTGGTTTGATGAAGTGGACATGTTACACAATCGTCTTTGATTTTACCACCATAGGGTAATGGCCAAGCCATGTGCCTGCATAAGGCATCTGTAGCTCGAACTCCCTGCTCATCTCTAAGTATCATTATGCTACGAAGCCCTATGTTTTTCATTTTCTTTTTACCTATTTTGAGCTTTACTGATTTCATAATACGATGCCAACCATCATCTTCTAACGGCATTCTCATAAATTAATCAAGAATATTTCAATTATAAATATCTTTCATTTCCTACTTTTCAAATATTCAGAGTTAAGGCGCACATTGAAGATGTATATGCATAGCGAATAGCATGGCAGAACCTCTAACTCTTACAGAAATTGAGAGGGGCGAAGAATCCTGTATTCTAAGATTTAGTGATGGAGAATCATTTCAAGTTGGTTACCTTGCCATACGCACTAGATGTCAATGTGCAAAGTGTAAACCTAGACAAGAAAATGAGCAAAGGCGAATAGAATTTCATGAAGAAGTATCAAGGTTGATATTAGAAAAACCGATGGTTGAGCCAGTGGGACATTATGGAATAACTATGATTTGGCCAAGTGGATGTAGTAGTGGAATACACTCATTTTCTCATCTTAGGAATATTTCTGAGGATTTAGGAACCAAAATTTGATATTGCGAAGAAGTCAAATGTGAAAGACTCTGCCATAGCCCATCGAAGAATTGGTTAGCACCGTTCTCGATAGGTGATTTTATGACTAAAAACAGTCCAAAGGATTCCGAAAAGGACGAAGATGCTTGGCATCAATTTTCTAATGCAGGTTACTCATCAGCTTCCGCTGATTTTGATAATGAAGAAATTGGTGAACAACAAAATACAGAAGAAGAATGGTTTGATGGAGATGATTTTGAGTTTGAAGGTAAAACAATAGACTGGAATTCGCCACCTTGTCCAACTCCATTAGGAATAGCTCATGTGATAAAAATTGGAACATGTGATCATTGTCTTAAACGTGTTTCTGGTAAAAGAGAAATGTCAGGTGAAGAAATAAGAAATGAAGCGTTCACTAGAGATACTTCTTTGGAGTCTTCATTTAATCAAGAATTATGCCCACTCTGTGAGAACCTATTCGATG
>NHGE01000064.1 GCA_002172375.1 Euryarchaeota archaeon TMED129
CCTGGTATGCTGCCTTTTGAATCGATCACAGTAGCCAAGGCTACATCATAACCTTCTGCTAACTTTTCTAAAATCCAAGAATGGACTCTACGAGTCATACTCATCTCAGGAGAATCTCATATTTGTCATTAATCTATGAATTAGTCGAAAGCGACATCTAAGACTATCATAACTACAACCTTCCCGAATCGGTTGGTTAATGCATTAGAACTCTCTCGTCGATAATATGCGAGATGTCTCCGAACTATTCAGTGGCGGCACCTGCTTGTTTCGGAATCGAACATACGATTCACTCACAATTCCTGAAATTTTGAAGGAGTAAAGTCGATGGTTAGTTCTAATGAAATTATTGAGATAATTGTTGTCAGCATGCGTGATGCTTTTCTTGCAGTCACCGTTTTTGTTGCTGCGATGGTTTTGTTATTCAGTTGGTTACAGTATATTACTGCGGGAAGATTTGTCGATACAATTCGATCAAATACTAGATGGCAACCAGTAATTGGTTCCCTCATGGGAATAACACCAGGATGTGGAGGGGCTATTGTAATAATGCCAATGTATGCACGTGGTTATGTTACTTATGGCACTGTAATAGCGACACTGATTGCTACATTAGGAGATGCGGCATTCGTATTAATTGGTGCAGCAGTTACTGATTCTTCATTTATAGCACCTGTTATTGCTGTACATCTAATTTCATTATTTGTCGGAATTTTTTGGGGTTATCTTGTTGATATCTTGAAAATTACTCCTCGTAATCCCTTAGGCAAATTTAGTCCGAATTTTCGAGATAATTTGTCACCAGAGGTCCTTATTGATGGAAAAAATCAAGATTCGAGAGAAGTATTCGATGACCTAGGAAGAGAAGATGAGGATGGTTGGGGGTACATTCTACTTCACCAAGGATATACTGTTTGGTGGATCGTAACTGCTCTAGGACTCATATTCGCAATTATGTTGTTGTTTTGGAGTGCCCAAGATGCAAATTTTGCTCTAGAGATAGATTATAATCCATTGACTTTACATGGATTTATTACTTGGATAGGTTTGATTGGAACGTCTTTATCAATTATTCTATATATTTCACAAAAAAATTGGATTGGTGACGATACAGAAGCATCTATCGGCGACAAATTATATTCGATGCGTGAAACATTGATTCATTCTGCAAGTGAAACTGCATTTGTTACATTTTGGGTGATGACTGCATATCTAATTTTTGAATTTTCCATGTTATTTTCAGGCATTGATGAATCTGAACTAGCATTATATGGAGATGGATTGATTGCAGTAATTATTGCATCATTAATTGGATTAATACCTGGCTGTGGACCCCAAATAATTGCCATAACAGCATATACAAAAGATATTATCTCATTTCCGGCACTCGTGGCAAATGCTATCAGTCAAGATGGAGATGCGCTTTTCCCATTACTAGCAAGGCATCGAGTAGCGAGTTTATGGGCAACTATTCACACCACCATCCCTGCATTAATTGTCGGAGTTGGGTTGATTTTGTTTGATATCACATTCTAAATTGTCTCACTTTGGAAAGAAGATATGAATTCCATAAGGATTGGGATATCTTTTTCTGTATCTACATTAAGATGTAAATAATCATCCATTACTTCAAATTTTTTTGGCTTTATTATATCGCGTAAAGGCGTTGCAGGATTTTGATTTAGAATTTTTTTAACATCTGATTTTGATAATAATAGGGGATGGCCTCCTTTGCCATCTTTTTCGGGGCAAGAAGTATTATTCAAAGATAGTAATTTTGATAGCGTTGAAGAAGAAAATCCTGGCCTGTCAACTGGAACCACTAAAGCTTTGAAATTCTTTGAAAAATTTTCAAGAATGAAGTTTAGGCCTATTTGAAGAGAACCCGTCCTACCAGATTCAGGGCTGTTGTTAGGGATAACTTCTACCTCTTCTGTGAAGTTTTTTATTTCGGCAATTAATTCTTCTCTAGTTACAATTATGGTTGTGATATTATGCTTTTTGAGCCTTTTAACTAAAAAATTAATTAAAATATCATTATTTATTTTTAGTAATGATTTAGGTTTTCCCAATCTCTGACTTTCACCAGCAGCTAATATGACTGAAAAAATTGTTTCATCCCTTGATGATAACATAAAATCACTAATTGTCCATATTTAACTAAATAATAAAGCCATATATGCCAGATATCCAAGAACCATACTAAATCCTAAGCCTTTCCCTATTCCTCTATTATTAAGTAACATCACACATACCAATCCAGATGAAAGTAATAACAACCAAATATCATTAGAGTAAGCTGACGAAACTGCGATTCCTCCACTCACTATTGCAGCGATTCCTAGGATTCCTAAAATATTCATAACATTGGAACCCAAAACATTACCAAGGGCCACCCCTCCATGCCCTCTTAAAGCTGAAATTACAGTGACTGCGAACTCAGGAAGTGATGTGCCGAGTGCGACTATAGTTAATCCAACTAATGATTCAGAAATACCATATTTGTCCATTATGCCCTTTACGCCAGACATCAATATTTCTGCACCTAACCATACCATTATACCTCCTCCTACTAATACTAATATAGCAAAAGAAAGTTTCTGAGAAGCGATTGAATCTTGATTTTCTGGAGTTGCATTATGATCTTTAGCATGATTGTATGAATAAACATAAAAACTAATTAANAGAATAATCATTAATACGCCTAAGAATTGTGAAATTGAGCCAAATAGTGTTGCTCCGACTAAAATTAGTGAAGCGATTAATACTGCTACTGCATCTCTTCTTATTCCCTTCCCGGGATATTCAGAAGCCCCCAATAAGGCTGCTGATCCTAATACTAACATCACATTTGAGATATTAGAGCCAATTATTCCTCCAATAGCAATATCANCTCCNCCTTCTGTATTTAGTGCTTCTAAGACAACCGCTAATTCTGGTAATGAAGTACCAAGTGCAACAATAGTAAATCCTATTAAAAGTGGAGATACTCGAAATTTACTAGCTAATGATACTGCTCCTTGAACAAATCCTTCTGCACCTAAAATCAAAAGAGTGAACCCTAGAATGACATACAGCTCATCCATATAGATATGCATGCGCGAAGGCATTACTCAAGACTATTTGCTAATTATTCTTTACATAGTTGCTCAATATGCCTAACAACTAAATCTGAAGTTGGTATAGTATAATCTTCAAGGGGAGGAGAGAAAGGAACTGGAGTATCTAGTGCACCTATCACCACAGGAGGAGTTTCTAAGTTCCAAAATGCTTCTTCAATGATTCTACTAGAAATTGTGTGTGCTAAACCACCCATCCACTGAGACTCCTGCAGTATAATCAATCTAGAAGTTCTGTTTACAGATTTAATGCAAGTTTCGGCGTCAAATGGGAGTANTGTACGGAGGTCAATAATCTCGACTTCCAAACCATTTTTGGCAACTTTATNGGCTGCATCAAGGGCGACATGAACCATAGCACCCCATGTCACTATTGTTATTTCTCTTCCTCCTCTGATTACTTTTGCTTTACCAATTGAATTTTNTCCCTCTGAAATTCTTNTATGAACAGATTTTGTATCTACTAGTTGATTTATATTATTTCCCCACCCTGTAGANCCTCCTCTTAATCCATAAAGTCCTAAATGCTCNAGAAAAATCACAGGATCAGGTAAAGAATGGCTTTCAATTAACATATCAAAAGCATCTTGAGGAGTACTTGGAAATACTACAATTAAACCAGGATCGTTGATAAACCATGATTCAATGATATTTGCATGAAATGGNCCACTACGTGTTTTGCCCCCTAATGGGATTCTAATTGTAAGAGGNACATTAGCGCCCCATCTCCATCTTAATTGGGCTGCGTTGTTCACTAAAGCATTCATAGCCAATGCAGCGAATCCTCCAAATTGTATTTCTGCTACAGGTCGCATGCCCCCTAAAGCAGCACCAGTTGCTGAATTGATGATTATAGATTCAGAAAGAGGCATATCGAGTAATTTATCAGAATGTCCTTTTGCCTTTAATGCTAAATTCATCCCAAAAGCTCCAGCAATTTCCATATCTTCTCCCATGAATACGATATTATCGCCATATTCTTCGGCCAATACCACCATGGCATTTTGGATCGCCCTACTAAATGTCCATGAATTAGGTGCATTTGAGAATTCTAAATCTTGTTCTCCTGGTTTCAGAGTTTGGCTAGNAATAATNTTACTTGAATTGATTCTATTTATTTGTTGAGAATGGGTTGTAGCATCATGTAATGANGTGATNCCTTGAGTTACGCTGTTCCCTTCNGGCCACGGCATTTCTTCCATAATCTTTCTAGAAGAGTCTACATATTCTTTTTCTTCTTCCTGGATTTTAGATAGAGTTTTGTTACTAACTCCTAATTCTATTAATTTATCATTGTGAGTTGATAATGGATCTTTTGAAGCCCAATAAGTCAGAAGTTCTCTAGATACATAACCAGGAGGATTGCCCGAAGCGGCCCCTAAATACAAATCNTCATGGTGGTGTGCATGGCCACAACCACGCATCGTTTCAACATGTATCAGAGTCGCTCCCCCGCCATTCAATGAAAACTCCCTTGCAACAGCGGTTGACGCAAAAAAGGCAGAAGGNTCAGATCCGTCTATTGACCATGATGGTATNCCCATTGCATGACCTTTGTCACCATAGGTTTCCGCACCGGATTGGCCCGCAGTAAATGTATCAAGTGCTATTTGATTATTCTGTATCATGTAAGATATTGGCAATCCTCTAGCTCCTGCAAAATTCATAGCTTCCCAGAATTCGCCACTACTACTACAACCTTCTCCCACTGGGGCTAAATGGAAACGNTTTTTTTTCAAACGTGCTGAAGCTAAGGCTATTCCAGTTGTAGTGGCACTTGCAATTGGTAAAGGAGCAGTGGGTGGCAAAATTCCTTTTTCCCAATTTCCTATGTGCAAATCGCGTCCGCCCGCACCAGAAATTCCTCCATCCATATAAGATTCGGATTTGCCCATTTGNGCTGCAAAAATCTCTGAAGGAGTCTGTCCCATGGCTAAAGCCAGACCAGTATCTCTAATCATTGGGGCAATTATATCTGGTCCGTCAGAACTGTTAGAATCTAAAGAATCAAAGCCCCTCAAAGCAGAGGCACAAGCAACAACTGCTTCTTGCCAAGTTGAACGGAATCCTTTNCCAGTGAAACTATTCCCATCAGGAGTGGGGATTCCATTTGTATAAAGATCTTTTAGATGTTCGTCAAGAATACGGGTCCTTATCATCCATCTTTGCCAGTCAAGTCTTTGCTCTAAGGTTACAGATTGCGAATATGCAATTCGCCTTAGACAAAGTGAGATNTCGATTAATAACCTTGAAGCGCGTCTATCGAGGAACATTTCTCCATCTCTACGAGGAATTATCTCGGCTTGAGTTAAATGAGAAAGACTCGGAGAAAATAATCTTTCTTTGAGTGAGATATCAATCGAATTAACAAATGATTTTGAAAAATCATGAAAAGAATGCCCATCAAATATTGAAGGAATTTTCTGAGAGTCCCATAATGAAGAAATAAATGCCAAATGGCCATCATGCCTTTCCGCAATAAATCTTAACAATTCACGNCTCACATCTTTTGATTTCAGACTTTTTGAAAAAATTAAAGGAGTAGTGGGAGTCCAATTTTTACCCCAAAGAGTGGGCAGATTACTTTGTACTGGTTCATTGAAATAATCTACATCCTCCTTGACATTTTTGCTGTTTCGACGTGATGCTTCACTGGTCAATTCATTTACAGATACGTCAATTGGCCTTTCCCATATTTTAACAGTCCTATTTCTTCCTTGCCCGGTATTTGATCTATCTAGAGTTACTCGAGCCCTATGCCCACATTCTTCACATTGCCTATCAAGTCTAGTAGTATTGTAATTACGTGTTTTCCATATCTGATGATGCATGCAATTGGGACATCTCCAAACTCCGTGCCTTGCTATTGCCATATTCGCTCGGAAAGGGTACTCATACAACAAATGTTCGGTAAACTAGATAGGATAATACCATAAATTAGATATATTTATAAAAAAAATAATTANAATNATAATATTTTNACCAAAATACCACAAATAAATGNTAAACATAACTAAAAAATACCACAATTAATATTTACGAACNGTTGAATCTACAGTATCAGACCAATTTAAAATTCCACCTTTTAGGTTTAATATTGTATTANTATGTCCTGCTTCGAGAAGAAATCTCTGAACTGCTGCAGATCTAACTCCTGATCTACAATAGATTACAATATCTCTGTCCGAAGGTATTTCTTGGATTCTATTTGGTATTTCAGTATGGNNAATAGTTAAATTGGTACCTTCTATTTTTGAAATCAGTTCTTCATCAGGCCTTCTAACATCAANCAAAAANGGTTGCCAANCATNATTATTTATTTTATTTACATACTCNAGNGGAGTTATGTCGCCAGAAGAAGAATTACTCATACAATATTCTGATTCCAAAGACAGTTCAGATATTAACCCCCTAGATGTATTGGCTTCAAATTTCAATATTCTAGAAGACATTAAAAGAGCATTGAAAAGAAATAATTTTCCAGAAAGAATATTNCCCATGCCAAGTATTATTTTTATGGCTTCGGCAGCTTGTATGGAACCTATGATTCCCGGTAAAATTCCTAAAACTCCTGCTTCTGCACAATTTGGTGCAAATTCCAAAGGAGGAGGTTTTGGAAATAAATCTCTATAATTTAATCCAGGAGATACATTGAATGTTGAAACTTGACCTTCGAATTGATGAATGCTAGCAAATATCCAAACCTTATTCAAAATTTCACATGCATCGTTTATCAAATATCTNGTTTGAAAATTGTCGGTTCCATCTATGATGATATCAAATTGTTTGATTAAATCTAATGCATTTTTAATATCCAATCGGGCGTTAAAAATTTTCACCGAGATATCAGGATTCAGGTCCAACAATCTCCTCTTTGCTGAATTGACTTTTAATTCGCCTAAATTTGCATTACTATGAATCACTTGTCTTTGAAGGTTTGAAACATCTACCTTATCATCATCAATTATTCCTATCTGACCAAATCCTGCAGCCGCTAAATATAACAGGCAAGGAGAGCCTAGTCCTCCTGCACCGACGACTAAAACTGAAGAATTTTTTATTTTTATTTGACCTTCTAGGCCTACTTGTGGTAAAGAAATATGTCGTGCATAACGCTCTAATTCAGAATTAGATAATTCCTCATGCATGGCTCTCCGAAGAGTATCCTAGACAAGTGTTCTTCGGTCATAATTGAAAATTTACTAGATAATGAATAGTCTAATAGTGGCAATAGTCCAACCAAATCTTCCCCAAAATCTTGTAAATATTTGAGCATTTCTAGGATTTATATCAAAACCAAAAAAATTCTTTACCAGTCTTGTAATGAAATTCTGCTCGGTCGCATTATCTGGCCTTGGAACTTTTCGAAAATAACGTTCAATGTCAGTAAGTATGCAATATCCATCTCGAAAGAACCATAGTATTTCTGTTAATCCATATAATATTAAAACTCCCCACCACATCCATTCATATGGCCCAATCCACATAAAACCACAAAAAAAGGTGACAAAGACATGAGCCATATAAAATAATTCAGCTAATCTCCTATTTATCCAACTTACTTCTACTGAAGTTTGCAAGATATCACCTTAATGCTGGTCTTCTATCCATTTTTCTGCATCTATTGCTGCCTGACATCCCATTCCAGCTGCCGTAATTGCCTGCCTATACCGAGTATCAACTACGTCTCCTGCAGCAAATACGCCAGGGACATTAGTCATTGTGTGGATACTTGGAACAATATATCCTGATTCATCAGTTTGAACCTGATTTTCTAAAAATTGAGTTATTGGTTTATGGCCTATAGCAATAAAAGCCCCTGTACAAGAGATTTCTTCTTCACTGTTATCTCTTGGNTCTTGAAGTATTGCGCCAACAATNCCATTCTCATCAGAAAGCCATTTTTTGATATTTTTAAATGTCTTTATTTCAATTTTTGGATTATTGAGGGCTCTTTCATACATGACTTTTGAAGCCTTAAAAACATCTCTTCGATGAATAATGGTTACTTTACTAGCAAATCTAGTCAAGAATGTTGCCTCTTCCATTGCAGAATCTCCTCCTCCAATAACNAATACTTCTTCATCACGGAAAAAGGCACCNTCGCAAGTCGCGCANGTACTTATTCCTCTTCCTTTTTGTTCTTCTTCACCTTCTGCNCCTAGCCAGATAGACTCNGCCCCAGTACAAATAATGACTGATTTTGANAAAAATAACNGACCCTCGNCCCATACTTTGAATGGTTGTTCGGAAAAATCCACACGTTCAACATTTTTATCATGTACTTCTAGACCGAATCTTTCAGATTGTTCACGTAATTGTAACATCATTTCTGGACCTCCAATTCCTTCGGGNTAACCGGGGAAATTTTCTATATCCGAAGTTAGCATTAATTGNCCTCCGGACATATAGCCTGCAAACATTAGTGGTTCAAGTAATGCTCTTGCTGTGTAAAGTCCTGCTGTATATCCTGCTGGCCCAGAACCTATGATAATCACATTACGCACTACATCATTCATATGCCTTCCAATAAGGGATGTGTTTTGAATATTAACTTAAAAATATTAATTTTTCATTTTAATTATTGCATTTACTGCTGCTCTTGAATGTGGTTCTATTCTTGGCTTAATATGTTCCTTTTTTGCTCCAGGACCGATTATTCCAAGTCCTATAGGGATGTTATATTTTAATTGTAAATTGATTATCGAACTTATTACAGCTTGGCCCATTACTGTTCCGTGTTGAGTCTCTCCTTCCTCTATTATTCCAAGAGTGACTATTCCTTCTAGGTCATTCTCTGTGATCATTCTATCAATAGTAAGTGGCATTTCCATTACTCCAGGAATCCATTTTATTACAGATATTTCAAAACCATTGGAAATTGATTCTTCAGTGGCATAATGTAACATGCTTTCCATTTCTTCTTTGTGAAAAGAAGTACAAATTATGCCTATTTTCATTTTATCCCTCATTTAAATTTTAATTGNATTNTCCATTATTGATGCCACTGTTGAAACTACTGCTTGAGTTATAGAGTCTATTTCTATATTTACCAAACTACCTTNNATTTTTGAATTGATTGTGGTACGCTCAAGTGTTTCGGGTATTAAATGTAGATTGAAAGTATTTTGATTTACCTTTCCAATGGTCAAACTAATTCCGTCTATAGCGATGTAACCCTTTTCCATGATATATGGCTTTAATTCATCATTTATTGAAATCTCTAAGTCGACACCTTCGCCATTATCTTTCCTAGATACAACAGATGATTTACACATTATGTGGCCTGAAAGTAGATGCCCGCCCAATTCATCCCCCATTTTCAAAGCACGTTCTAAATTTACCACATCTCCTTCTACAGCCTGACCAAGTGTAGTACGTGACAACGTTTCTTGTATGGCATCAAAGAACACTATAGTATCTTTTTGACTTGTAACAGTCATGCATACTCCATNGATAGATACACTTGAACCAAGACTTAGGTGTGAGCTTAATTCGCCTAAATCAATAGAAAGGGTTGATGAGGTACTTTTTTTATCAATGGAAATGATAGTACCAGTTCCTTGTACGATTCCTGTAAACATCTAATCTTCCTCATATGGTCCGCCCATATCATTTGGCCAAATATCTAATATTTTTGCAATGATCTTCCTAGTACCGTCCAAATCATCAGAAAGTCCTTCCACNCTAAGGACTTCTATGTCTCCAAATCCGTGTTCAATTAATCCTTTCTTAATTGAATCTATAGAATGTTTCTGATCATATCCTAGNGCGATTTTATGTGGCCTTACTTCACTCAATATTTCAAAAATTGGAACTTCAGGAGGGTTNCCAATTATTGAACTATCAACGGGTTTGAGGCCACTTACCATTCTTCTTCGTAAATTATGATTAGTTATAGGCTCATGTTTACGTTTTCTTACCGTTTCATCATGTGCAACAACAACTACTAATTTATCTCCTAATGATTTGGCCTGTTCTAAATAATGTAAATGACCTGCATGTAGCAAATCAAAAACTCCTACAGCCATGACTACGGTAGACATATGATAAACTCTCCAATACGAACCATATTTGTTAAATTATCCCAAACACATCTAAAATATCNTCACCAGTCAACATAGGTATTCCATTCTTAATAGCATATTTCCTAGCATCTTCAACTGCAAGTGCCCCATCTCCCTCGGGTTGTAACATTTCTGCACCTATAGTACATGGAGGTAGTCCAGCAAGACGTGCCACAGCAACGGCTAATTCTGTGTGCCCCTGACGTGAATTGAGACCTCCAGGTGATTCACGGCAAAGAGGTATGTGACCAGGTGTCCTGAATTCCTTTCCTAAAGCTTTACGTGCTTCCAAGTGATTAGTCCCGTTAGAAAATAACTCATTTGTCAATTCGCCAAATCTACGCGTGGTTAATGCGCGGTCTTTATCCGTTATTCCAGTAAAGGTTTCCCTATGATTTAGTGATAATGTGAATGCAGATTTGGAATCATATTTCAAATCATCAGTAATTAGTTCTGAAAGTATTGGATTTTCCTCTACTAAATTAGGGTGTGAATGTATATCTTGTAACCAAGGCAAACCAAATAATTCACCTACTTCATTTCCTATGGCTAGGAATAGTAAACCTCCACAATCTTTT
>NHGE01000065.1 GCA_002172375.1 Euryarchaeota archaeon TMED129
TGTAAGAGATATAGGTACTGAGTGTACAATATTAGAAATTCATAGAAATTTTCTGATTGGAGGATCTCACGATGGAGTATTGAAATGTTGGGATATAATTTCAGGATTAGAAAAATGGAATAATCATTTTGAAGGTCCGTGTTCAGAAATGATAATTGAGCAGGGGCTAATTTATCTTGCAGAAGAAGGCAATGTCCATTGTATTGATTTAGAGAATGGTGAATCGATATGGAGTAAAAAAATTGAAGGTTTTAGTGAATTTATTAAAACATATGATGATCACATATGGGTGGGTTCTTCTGTTTATGATTTGCAGATTTCAAATTATTCTGAATCAACTATTTGGAAATTTAATAAGGAAGGAGAATTAATTAAAAATATTANATTAGAAAGTAAACCTTGGTTTTTTGATGTNACCGAANTAGGTTTATTTATTGGCCTTAGTAGACCGTTGTGTGGATATGGAAAAATCAATGAGATAGGAATAGTNGAATATTATGATCTGNTTAATAAAAANCCTATCACAACAGGCATTTCTCATCAGAATAAGATTTTTCTTGGACATAGTGATGGGAATGTCAGTAGTATAGGAAGTAAAATAGAGGAATATAAAAATAATGAAAATATCCCTGTAAAAGATTTAGAATTTCATAAAGGCATAATTATTGGCTTAGAATCTGGAGAAATATACTCTGAAAATGGTTGGGAAATAGGCCTAAAAAATGAATTAGATGTACTATCCTGTGCGCCATCCAATGATGGCATAGATTATTTATGGGCTTCAACATGGGATAATAAATCTAAAATTTTCTCAATAGATAATAAGTCGGGAGATATTCAATTTTGTGTTGAGCATTCATCAAGAATAAGAAAAATAAATTGTTCTAATGATTTTTTAGCTCTTGGCGATTCTGAAGGAAAAATATTTCTTATTGAAAATAATGTTTTACAAAGACGATTAAAATCGNCTCCCGAGGAGATCAAAATTGATGAAAAGAGGGTACTGCTAAGAGAGCGTTTGAGGAAGTTGCGCGGTTAGATTATTTCAGTGGAAATTAACCCTTTTATGGGTCCATTTCCGATGTACTGCGCTAATATTGTGGAAAGGTTTAAATGCCGAGCATCTCCCTATGTGCTTTGCTGCTCCGAGGGAGTGGTGTGGAGACGCTTAGGCAGAACCGCGGGCCACAAAAACCGAGCCCCGAAATTGGGGCAGTAAAATCGAAATCCGAAAGGANATCGAGGTAAATGTCAAGATTGCTTGTGGGCAATTAAGACGGCGATAGAACTGTTGTGGAAATACCAAACGAGAGAATGGAAAATAAACAATGGAGGCTGAGGAAAACATAAACCGAACGTTTAGGCGGGGAAAACACAACCGAATCAGGTACTATATCGTAGAGATACACGTAAGAAGAGGGAGGAGACAATCTTGAGTTACGTCATGGGGAACAACTATGTAAAAATAGAAGAGAAACATGCAGAAACGAGCGCGATGAGAATCGTGGAGTGTAATGGTATCGATTTCATGAAAAGAATTAGTGAGAGCTAACAATAGAAACGAAAGCGGTGATTAAAAAAGCAATTTTTTAAGAATCGAAAGAGATGGAATACATCAAACAAAATAAGCCCTAGTGGTTTATGAGTTGCTTCCCGGGAAAATTAAATCTTAGGATAAAATTGAACCGGACCCTGCGGAGTAAACAGAGGGAGATGCCCCCCCATAGGCAAAACCCTCTGTTGCTCCCACCTTTTTATTCGGCCCAATTTTTCTTTATTTAGGTCCAGTCATATCTTTAGGAATTACTAATGAATTAAATTCATCATTTGTTAACATCTTTAATTCAATTGCACTCTGTCTTAGAGTTAAATTATTATTGTGCGCATTTTTTGCTATTTTGGCTGCATTATCATAACCAATATGAGAATTTAATGCAGTAACAAGCATAAGTGAATTCTCCAAATGATCATTTATTTTTTCTTTATTTGCAGTAATCCCTATTATACAATTATCCGTAAAAGACTTACAAGAATCTGATAATAAAGTAATACTTTGAAGAATATTATAAATTATCATTGGCTTGAATACATTTAATTCGAAATTTCCTTGACTNCCTCCTATGGATATTGCAGTATTATTCCCCATTACTTGGCAGCAAACCATCGTTAGTGCTTCTGCTTGTGTAGGGTTTACTTTACCAGGCATTATACTAGATCCGGGTTCATTTGCCGGAAGAGACAATTCTCCTATGCCACACCTAGGCCCAGAGCTCAACCAACGAATATCATTAGCAATTTTCATTAATGAAACTGCTAATGTATTGAGGGCCCCTGAAGTTGCTACTAATGCATCATGCGCAGCTAATTGGGAAAATTTATTTTCAGCCGATTCGAATGGTAAGCCAGTTTTTTCAGCCATAATTTTAGCNACTNTATCAGAAAAATCTCTATGCGAATTTAATCCAGTACCTACNGCCGTTCCNCCCAATGCTAATTCAAATAAATCTGTAAGTGAAAATTCTATCCTACTAATGTCTGNATCTAGCATTGCAACATATCCTCCAAANTCTTGACTTANAGTAAGGGGNACNGCATCCATCAAATGTGTTCGTCCNATTTTAACTATTCCTTGAAATTCTTNGACTTTTTTTGCTAGTTGTAATCGTAAATTCCTAACAGAGGGCAATAATTTATGATANATTTCTTCAACCGCAGCCAAATGCATGGCAGTTGGAAAAGTATCATTACTTGATTGNGCTCTATTTACNTGATCATTTGGNTGTACNGGCGTCTTACTTCCTAAAATNCCCCCAGATAGTTCTATTGCTCTGTTTGCGATGACTTCGTTTGCATTCATATTTGTTTGTGTACCTGATCCTGTTTGCCAAATCTTAAGTGGAAAGTGATTATCCAATTCGCCAGAAATTACTTCATCACATGCTTCTATTATGAAATTTCCAATTTTAGGGTCTAATTCTCCCAAACTGATATTGGCTTCGGCTGCTGACTGTTTTAATATCCCAAATGCCCTTATTATGGACCTAGGCATTAGATCTTTTCCTATATTGAAATTTATTAATGATCTAGCCGTTTGGGCACCATAATATACATTTTGAGGAACATCAATATAACCCATAGTATCTTTTTCTTGCCTCATATTTGATGAATCGTTATTTATTTTTTTACGAGGTGGTTTAGTTGATTCAATTGATTTTGTTTTTGAATCTAAAGATTTAGAAATCATATTTGAAATAATTGCTGAACGGCCAATATTTTTCCCTTTACCTACATTCATATCCAATTTTCTTGCTATTTCTTCGGGTAAACTAATTGTTATTATTCTACGATTACCAGCGCGATGCTTTGCCATGCTAATAGGCAATTATTAATTATTAATAAACTATTTTAATAATTATTAATTAAAAAGGCATTTTTTATCATAACTCTCTTTTTATAGAAATTATTTGTTGAGGAACATCGGGCTTATCTCTGAAATTAGTTGGTTGGTTCTCAATTTTTTTAACAATTTCCATGCCTTTTACAACTTCTCCAAAAATTGCATGATTACCATCAAGCCAAGGAGTTGGGACTGTTGTTAGGAAAAATTGTGAGCCACCTGTATTTGGACCTGCATTTGCCATTGAAAATAAACCAGGTTTGTCATGTTTCTTTGCAAGAGCGGGGATTTCACATGGGATTTGCCATCCCGGGCCACCTGTCCCTGCAGCCCTACTTTCAGGATCTTTGGATTTAGGACACCCTCCCTGTATCATAAAATCTTTTATTATACGATGGAAATGTAGTCCATCATAAAAACCTTCATCGACTAATCTAAGAAAATTAGAGGTTGTCTCTGGGCAATCTTTAGTATAAAGTTCAATAGTTATTGTTCCTTGAGAAGTTTCCATTCTAACATATGTCATAACTAAAGGGAGATGATATCAATTGATGAATTTAATGGTTAATATATTAAAAATATGTAAACATAATGTTAAGAAACTATTGAGCCAATTAAAGTATCAGGATGTACACTTAACAATTTAACAGTCCCATCCGGATCCAATGTTCCGAGTAATAAAAATTGAGAAACGAATCCTTTTGGCATTGTCTTTTCTCCAAGGTTTATTGCTCCTACTATCTTCCTTCCAATTAATTCTCCTCTTGTGTAATTGGTAACTTGGGCTGAAGTCCATAGTTTACCAACCACTGGCCCAAAGTTTACTTTTATCTTGTAAGAAGGTTTTCTCATTTCAGAGTATTCTTCTACATCAAGTACTATACCAACTCTCATATCAACGGAAAAAAAACCTTCAACACCTAAATATTCCTTTTTCTCTAATCTTTCAGGGTGGTATGGCTCTTCTTTTTTGTTAATTGTGTGCTCTGTCATAAATTATTCACCAGTAATATCAGATCTCAAAAGTAAAGGTATTAAAGGTATTTTTGAATTTAAAAATGCATCTTTCCCACCTTCTTCTCTATCTAAAATAGTTATGCAGCCNGCAACTATGCAACCCATATTTTGTAAACGTGCTGCGGCTTTTAATGCAGATCCTCCGGTAGTAGTTACATCCTCTAAAAGTAATACTTTATNGCCCTTTTTTAAACTANAACCTTCAATTCCCGGAGGATTTCCNGTCTTTCTACCTCCTCTTCCCTTAGGTTCTTTACGAACTATAAAACCTTTCAAATTAGATCCTTTTGGAGTCTTTGCTATTGTAATTCCTGTTAATGGTACAGCTCCTAATTCCAAACCTCCTACTGCATCAATTCTACTAAATTTTTGAACCTCGTCATGGATTAAAACTCCTAGTAGATGTGCACTCTCAGGATCCATCATAACAGGTTTCATATCAAAAAAATGAGGACTTTTTTTACCACTGGCTAGAGTAAAATGTTCATCGGGAGAATATAGATAAGCAAGTTGTTTAACTTTAGTAATTAGTCCTGATTTTGCTTCTTGAATTGTTGTCATATGCTTATTACCTTAACCTCGGTNAAGGTGAAGTCGCATGAACATTTTGCCAAATTATTACTTAAAAATACAAAAAGACGGTCAATGTTCTTGAGCGGCCTGTACAGTCAGGCAATATATAGATGGGCAGGAGGAGTTGTAGTGATTCAAAATATTTCTAAAACGATTACATACAACACTGAGCAATTAGAAGAAGAAAGTAGAAAATATCAAAATTTTNTAGATGATAAAACTGAAGAAATTTATAATTTAGCATTGATAGCAAAACAAAAAGGATTAGATTTTGAAAGCTATATTGAGATACCAAGNGCTGANGATTTAGCAAGTAGAACTGAGAAGCTTCTTCAAAAAGATTATTTGAAGGACCTATCGATAGAGCAAGATTTGCGTAAATTACTGAAAGAAAATGACAGAGAAACTGCATCAATTAAAATGGCAGTTGAAGTTGCTAAAAGAAAATATGATGAAACCAAAGACTTACAAATTTCTATAGATTGTGGNCTTAGAGTTGGNCTTGCAGTCCTTACAGAAGCGGTTTTAGTTGCTCCTCTAGAAGGCATAGGTGAAGTTAGAATATTAAACAATGAAGATGGTTCGGAATTTTTGTCTATTGATTTTTGTGGACCGATTAGGGCTGCAGGTGGAACTGCCCAAGCACTTGGTGTATTGATTGGAGATATGATTAGAAGAGAATTGAAAGTTGGAAGATATATCCCTTCTACAAGAGAAGTGGAAAGAGTAAAAGAAGAGTTTGGTCTTTACAGAGTAGGTTTACAATATAAGCCGCCGCCAGATGAGATAGAGACAATTGTTAGAGCTTGTCCTGTAATGATAAATGGTGAAGAGACNGAAAGGAATGAATGTGCTGGTTTCAAAGAGGTTCGAAACATAGTTAATTCTAACGGNACATCTAGGACTAGGATTCGAGGAGGAGTAATGCTTGTTATTGGAGAAGGNTTATGCTTAAANGCACCAAAAATAAAAAAACATGTAGAAAGAATGAAAATTTCTGGATGGGAATTTATCTCTGAATTTGCAGATAAAGGAAAGGAACAAAAAACTAGAAGTTCTTTCAAATCAAGGACTATACCGAAAATAACGAGGTATATGGATGATGTCATTGCTGGTAGACCGATTTTTGGTGAACCGGGTAAACCCGGTGGTTTCAGATTAAGATATGGGAGAAGTAGGGCAACTGGTTTAGCCGCTGCAGGAATTAATCCGGTTACTATGGAAGCAATGGGCGGCTTTCTTTCAGTAGGGACGCAAATGAAAATGGAAAGACCTGGTAANGCATGTGCAGTAACGCCTTGTATCGACATAGATGGACCAACCATATTAGAAAACAATGGAAATTTTGAAACTATTAATACGGTTTCCAAATGGGAACGGNTAAAGAATAATGTGTATTCAATTTGGGATTCAGGTGAAATATTACTTGGATTTGGAGAATTTCTTGAAAACAATAAAAATTTAGTTCCTTCTTCTTACAACAAAGACTGGTGGGCAGCAGATCTTTTAGATGCATTAGATACTCCAAAAAAGGTAGATGAATTTGCTGAAATATTATCAATCAAAAGAGATAAATTACCTCTTGGTNTACCTTTTAATGGGGCAATAAATAGGGGTGGCGAGAATTTAGTGGAAAGGAATTGGAGAAAAGTAGAATGGTTTAATTTTTTGAAAAATTATGATATAAGATGGGAACATATATCTTCACTAAATGAAAAATTTGCAGTAGCTGTCCCTCCTCCCTGGAATCTTTGGTGGTCAGATTTACCACTCATTTGTATTCCTCTCTTGATTGAAGAATTGTTAGTATCTAAAATATCTAATGGGGTTTTAATAATTAAAGGAGTTGTCGAAAACTGGCAAATAGAAAAAGAATTAGTGAACAATTTACCGGATGAAATATTACAAGAGTTTTCAAATACTGATGAAATTAAAATTCATGGTGTCGTTAAGTGTTCATTAATGACCCTAGGATTGAATCACAAACATGAAAATGGTTCAATAATTATTAGTAAGAATTGGGAAGGTCTAATAGATGGATTAGGTTTAGANGTCAAAAACGGAAATATAGTAAAGAAAACAGAGTTTAATGATTTAATCAAAGAAAGAATAAATGAAATAAATATTTCTAAAATAATCATTTCTGAGGAAGANGTAAGAAGGGGTAAATTACAAAAATTGAAAGAAGAAGCAAGAAGATCTGCTACGACTAAAGCAATGCAGTCTGGTTTAGAAGGGAGTGAAACCGAAAGGGCTGGAGAAGAAGCTGTCAGCAAAATAGTTGATAATGGTCCAAAAAATCTAGAAGAATATGAAAATGCAAGAATGATTGTTGACGATAATGAAGTAGAAAAATCATTGTGGTTAGTTAGAAAATTATCTTCGAAAAGATGGGAAGATTCGGTGCCCTGTAGAATTGGTGCTAGAATGGGTAGACCAGAAAAATCAGGCATTAGAGAAATGAAGCCTATGGTTCATGCATTGTATCCAATTGGAGGAGGAGGGGGGCCGCAAAGACTCATGGGATTGGCTGCAAAGAANGANTCAATACAAGTAGTCATGTTNCCAAGAATTTGTGAAAAATGTGGTAAAGAAAGTGGGCATATAATATGNCANAANAGGNACAACCCTTCNGATGCCATTGAGTGTGGNGGAACGACAGTNGCTAAAAAGAGAAAAGGGGCNCAGAGAAGGCGTTTAGGTGAAAGGACAAGAATACCTATAGGATCGATAATGGAAGTGAAAAGAAGATCTTTGAATTTAGATAGATTACCGGAAAGAATCAAGGCTATGAATGAATTACTGTCTAAAATGCAGACGCCTGAACCAATTGAAAAGGGAATATTAAGGGCTAAGCATAATTTATCGGTTTTCAGAGATGGTACAGCAAGATATGATATGATAGATGTCCCAGTGACTCATTTCAAACCATCAGAAATAGGAACTCCTTGGAAAAAAATATATGAATTGGGATATCATTATGACATGTACGGTAAGAAATTAAAATCTGATGATCAAATACTAGAATTGTTTCCTCAGGACTTTATACCATCAATAAATGGAAGAGATCATTTAATCTCAACTTGTAATTTTATTGATGATTTACTAACTAAATTCTATGGAATGAAAGCATTTTATAATGTAAAAACAGGATTAGATTTAATTGGACATTTGGGTATTGGACTTGCCCCTCATACTTCTGGTGGTGTTCTATGTAGAATTATTGGATGGACAACTGCTTCTGCTGGCTATGCCCATCCGTTGTTCCACGCAGCTAAAAGAAGGAATTGTGATGGCGATGAAGATAGTATAATGTTATTATTAGATGGTTTACTAAATTTCTCGCGATCTATTCTTCCTTCAGGAAGAGGGGGGCAAATGGATGCTCCATTAGTTCTTTCAACAAGAATTAATCCTAGTGAAATAGATAAGGAAGCCTTGAATGTAGACTGTTCATGGAACTATTCTAAAGAATTCTATGAATCTACGCTTAATCAGCCGCATCCTAATGAAGTGATTAGTTTAGTTGACTTAGTCTCCAATAGAGAAGGGACTGTGGGGGATTTGCGAGGTTATGGNTGGACGCATGACTCTGGTAAACTGGANGCAGGGCCTAAGAATTCTTCNTATAAAACGCTAAAAACTATGAAAGATAAGATGGATGGTCAGTTAACACTAGGGAAAAAATTACGCTCGGTAAATGCAACAAAAGTTGCATCAAAAGTCATAGAGTCACATTTCTTGCCAGATATGAGAGGTAATATGATGGCTTTTACTCGGCAAAAAGTTAGATGTGTTAAATGTGGAAAGAAATATAGAAGAATGCCATTAAAAGGAAAATGTATATNGAAGNCAGAAGGAAACAATAGCGGTATGGAAAATATTTCTAGAGATGATGAGTCGCTATGTAATGGTAATGTTATTCTTACAGTATCTAAAGGGAATGTGGAAAAATACATTCAAATAACCAAGAATGTGATTGATGAGTTTGGTGTTGACATGTATACCAAACAGAGAGTAAACTGGACTTCAGATAGTGTTGATTCTTTNTTCAATAATGATTCTGTAACTGTAATGACTTTGGAGGATTTTTTATAATAATTTATTCATTATAATAGCGACTGGNTCACCAATAATAAACATCGGGATTATGGCAAGAAATAAGTATGTTACAAAAGGATGTTTGCTAGTAACCCATGCTGATTCTAAGCCCTTTTCAATTAGAAATTCTATTTTTTCTTGTAGACTTTGATTGTTATTATTCTTTTGTGGNATAAATAAATTAACAGTATGTGATTTATTTCCTGATTTGTCTAAAACTACGTCAGAGAGTAGCCATATTTTATCGGCTTTAATTTGGNTTAATGGCATTTTTGTAGCATGCCAAGCTGTTTTCAAGTCAGATAATTCTTTTATATCACCTTTAAGAGCATTCCTGAGAAGAAAGAATGGAGGAGTTACGATAAATAGCCCCCCTGCCCAAAGAAATAATACAAAAGATGGAGGTATTTGAAACAGTATTTCTTCATAATCAATAATAGATGTGTGCGAATAAATATATGGTTTTGGAATAAAATACCAACTAGGGGCCAATAATGTTATCCAAATCAATGCTTTAATATCTGCACCCCCTTGTAATAATCCAATTTTATATGTTAAAATAAAAATAATTATTGTGACGGAGGAAAATAGTAACGTCCACCANATCCTAGTATTGATTTCTTCCTCACCAGAAATTAATGTGTAAAAATCAACGTCAATATAATTTAATAATCCTCCAAATAATCCAATAATACNAAATAGATAAATCGTCAAAAANNGAGAATTTACTAAATTTATTGAATCAAATTTNGGNATCTCANATACGGTTACTGCTGCTAAAGAGATAGGTAAAAAAATCATCAAAATATTCCAAATTGATAATTGCAAAATTATAAAATGAATAATTAATAATAATACTGCTGGTAATGTCCAAAATATCCAAATTTTATCTCGAACTATAAGTTTTGAATAATCGGAATGTCCTGCAATCATCAAACATGATATAAGACAAAAAACCCTTACATATTCCATTACTAAGTGACTATCCACAACCCAAGGGAGTGTGTCTTAGACATCAAGACTTCCATCATTATTGTAAAAATAAATCATCCAGCAAAGACTCCGACCGAATTAGATAGGACGAAAGCGCTTGCACCACTTGCAATTGCTGCAATCCACATCATTTG
>NHGE01000066.1 GCA_002172375.1 Euryarchaeota archaeon TMED129
ATGATATATCAGGTGAAATAAATATTAAAACACGCGGATATCGTGAATTTGACCCATCTTCATTGTTTTCTAAGGGATTTCTAGGCCATTCTAAGTCGCTAAATGGATTAACATTATTGCATCATCCTGATTGTCTGATTTCTGAAAATAAACCTTCTCCGATTTCAACCCCTTTAATTAGAATAGAAAATTTAGATGCATTTGCTAGAAANTCTATATCAAAACACACAACCTCTTTCATTTCTCCAAGAACAGACTATTCTGCAAGATTCAAGATTGCACCAAGTAGAATCTCAATTATAGAAAAATGCCCAAGAAGACATTGGTATGAGACAATAGGCGGCTTATCTCCTAAACCCATCATCCCATTAAAGTCTGTAAATTCACCAAATGGACACCCAGGAGGAATTGACCCTGCTCTTTTTGGTACAATAGTACATAGGATAATCGAGATAGGCATAGGTAATCCAGGNCCAAAAGAAGAATATCCAACAACTCCATTACCTGAATCGTGGATAAAAANAGAAATTGATTTAATTGATAGTCCTGAAATACATAATACAGTTTTTGATGAGTTATTACCCTTAGAAGCAGATCGAGAAAGCATTATTCAATTAGTCAACTTAATGATTAATAGGATAAAATCTGGACCTCTTGGCAAACTATCTAGAGGTGAAATTTTTGATGGGCACAGAGTTGAAGGATTAAGAACTGAAATGCCATTTAATATTACTAAAAAAATAAATTTAAACGGCCTAGTTCGTAGCCGGTGGACTCCTGAGGGATATGAGCCACTATCTAAAATTGAATTTGCTAATATTGAAATGAGTGGNCTCATTGATCTTGTACTTTGCACTGTTATTAATGGAGAATCAACTATTCGTCCCATAGATCTCAAAACAGAGGAAGCAGGTAAATTGATAGATCAAAAAACCGACGGACTGATTGAAGCATTAGGAGAGAGNACAACTGAACCAAAATGNCAAGCAGAAATAGAAATTTTATTGGAACATAGAATGCAACAAGCCCTTTACTATACAGCACTTAAAAATCTTGAAAATGAAAGATCAAAATACGGTTATCCTTCAAGAAAAGTCCTTCCTCCNGCAATTTTGATTGGTGTNACAGGAAGATTAGTAGTTTATCCGGATGATATGTTGCAAAATGCATTAGATGATTTAGAAGAAAATTTGATATTAGCAGCCAAAATGTCTCTTGGCTCTAATGTATTACTTTCTAACTTCCCTCCTTTAGAATCAAGTAAATCTGAGACATGCCATAAATGNCCTTTTAATCAAGGAGAATTACCTATTTGTGGCCCGTTAAATTAACTAATTAAACGAAGAATACATTTGCAAGGTAGTAGACAGGACATCATGCCTCTTGACCTTGATGCACTGATGGAACGTAGTGATGAATTGTGGGAAGAATCAATCTTACCTAGTTTGAAAAAATTTATTGAAATTGAGGCACTTTCTCCTGCATTTGAGCCAAATTGGGCTGATAAAGGAGAATTAGATGCAACAATTGATTTATTTTGTTCTTGGCTAGATNATCAATATCTTTCTGGAATGTCATACGAAGTACATAAAATAAAAGACTCTACTCCTATTCTTCTAGTTGATATAGAAGGAACAGGACCGGGAGAAGTAATATTTTATTCCCATTTAGACAAGCAGCCCTCTAAACCAGAACTATGGTCTGAAGGTTTACATCCTTTGAAAGGAGTTAGAAGAGATCCATGGTTATTTGGCCGAGGAGCATTAGATGATGGTTATGGCGGTTATCTTTGCGTTACAGCATTAAGAATGCTACAAGAACTCGGAATCCCTCATCCAAACTGCAAATTCTTGATTGAAACATGTGAAGAATCTGGCTCNTTTGATTTACCTCCTTATCTTGANAAATTAACTGATCAACTTGGAAATCCCAATTTAGTTGTAGTGCTAGATAGTGGAGGGCCTGATTATGATCATATTTGGACAACTGAAGCCTTGAGAGGACTAGTATCAGGGACACTTTCTGTGAAAGTNTCTCATGAAGGAGTACATTCAGGAATGTCAGGNGGAACTATACCTTCTTCATTTAGAATACAGNGAATTCTTTTGGATAGAGTCGAAGATTCACTTACTGGAGAAATNCTAATTCCTGAGATGCATACTACAATAACAGANACAATTCGCGANCAAGCAAAGGCTCTTGCAGAAGTTGTGGGAAACTCAATATGGGAAACTTTACCTGTAATTGATACATTAGTTTCACAATCAGACTCTGTTGAAGAAAGTTTACTTGATGTCAATTGGAGACCNGCATTGACTGTGATAGGTGCAGATGGTATGCCCTCGGTACAAAATGCNGGTAANGTACTACGTACCAANACTGATTTGAAATTAAGTTTCAGAATCCCTCCAGGNATAAAGGCAGATNTTGTTGAGAAAATAATCAAACAAAAATTAGAGACTAATCCTCCATTTGGCTCACAGGTTAACTTCTCTCTCGATCCTTCAGCAGATGGTTTTCATGCACCTCCTTTGGAAGGAGAACTACTCCAATCATTACATGATGCTTCTATGCATATAACTGGATTACCTCCATTAGCCACATGGGTTGGTGGCACAATTCCTTTTATGGCTATGATGCAGGATAAATATCCAGATGCCAAATTCCTTTGTACAGGTACAGGAGGACCAGGTAATAATGCTCATGGGCCAGATGAAAAACTCCATATCCCATCTTCAAAAAAACTAACCGCCGTTCTTTCTGCAACAATCGCTGCAGTATCAAGTTAAAATTGTATTTTTTGATGCAAGAAGGANATTAATTCCGCCGATGTTAAATCAGATGTGGCCGTGGAACATATCGAGATAGACATGAACGAAGGCGAAAATGGAATCAATTTTCCTGAACCAAACGCTCCATCCTCAGTAAATTTAGAAGAGGATTTGAGAATAGCAAATGATAGATTAGAAAAATTATATATTGCATATAATGAATCATCAAAGCTAAATGAAGAATTACAAGCTATCATTGAAGTTTTAGAAAAAGAGGCTGTAAACAGTGAAATTGAGAAAGAAGGAATTCAAGCACTTCTAGATGAGAAAGATGAGCGTTTGAGAGCAATGGAATTAGAGCGTGCCAAGGCAAATAAAACTATAGAACATCTTGAACCAAAACTAGAGAAAACAGAAGAAATGTATTCTAGAGAAAAGGCAAGATTAGGACGTGTTTTTGAAGTAGCCGAAGAACTNGATGAAGCTTTACAAACAGCAACTACTGAAATGTCTGCGAGAGATGACTGGTATGTACAGCATATGCAATTATTTGAAAATCTCAATGAAGCTATTCAAACTAGATATGAGATGATAGATAGTGCAGTACAAGCAATGGCTGAATTCCGTCAAAAGCAAGATACNTTCAAAGATCGCATGAATGAAGCCCTTGATGCTGTTAAAGAACAAGCTTCGGAAGAAAAATCAGAAAATACTGACGAAACAGAATAAGCAATTATTCTGGTTTTGATCCATCTACTAAACGGATACATTTTGCTGGTAATCCGCCCCAAACTTCTCCTGCAGGTACATTNGTCCATTTAGGGACAACGGCTCTTGATGCTATAACCGCACCTTCTCCAATCGTACANCCTGGTTGAATAATTGATTCAGTACCTATAAGTGCATCATTTCCAATAACTACTGGTGCCATAACTAATTCTCCTTTTTCAGTAAGGTGAGCATTAATGACAGCCTTTCCACCTATCACTACTCTTTCTCCAATTGTAACTGAACCACAATCGTTAACGTTTGGAGTATTTATTTGTGCNCCTCTACCAATTTTTGCCCCAGAAAGTCTGTAGTAAGTATTTCCAATGAAAGAAGGTACTAGATGAGGTAAGAAAAATAANGCAGCCTTATGAAAAATCATTGACCAAGCCCATTGAATTGTAACAAATGACTGTAATGGATATCTCCCAGGTTCTATTCTCGGCCTTAAAAGGCCTGCCATAAAACCACTGAATATCACTAAACTAATGCCCCACGTCATAATAAACAATCCAAGAGAAACTCCAACTCCCATCAGTTCTAAGAAGTAACTTTCAGCATTTGATGTAGAAATTTCATACCCATAATTAAATAATGCTAAAGCAGGAATTGCTGTAATTCCAATTATGGCGGCGAAGATTGGGATTAATAGTGCTGTTAAAAAATTTTGAATAATAATGAATGACTTCATTGGTACACCCGTAATGGTCCGTGAGAGTATTCAAAGAAGATGTTTCGGGATAAAATAACAGACTTTCATAGTATATTTTCATTAATGTATAATTTAGTAGCGCTTACGGCAGTATCAAGACCAAATGTCCCACGCATCAATTATGGCTACAGCATCTGGCTTACTGGGAGACGGTAAAAAAGCCATTAAAATACATCATTTAGTTAAAGCCCCAGAAAATACTCCACATTCAATTTCAAGAAGAGAGTCATGGGATGCAGACAAGCCAGCTATAGTTTACAAAACTCCAGAAAATTTACCTGATGGAACACCCTGTACTGCCGCTACAGTTATTCTTAGAACCAAGGGNTGTGTTTGGTGGTGGAAATCTGGATGTACATTTTGTGGATATTTTAATGACGTAAGGGATGATGTTACTTCTGCAAATCTTTTTGCTCAATGGGAGGAAGCTAANCGGCANACAAATGATTTTGATGGCTGCAAGATGATTAAAGTATATACTTCAGGAACTTTTTTTGAGGATCAAGAAATTCCTGTAGATTTCCAGGAATCAGTTTTAGTTGAAACTTTTGAAAGAAAAATACACTTAGTCGTAGAAGCTCAAGCACAATTATGTTATCCAGAAAAAATAGCATGGTTAGCCAAAAAACANCCAGGTTGTACAATTGCTTTAGGACTTGAAGCATATGACGATATTGTACTAAGATTTCATGTAAATAAAGGATTTTCTACTAAACAATGGCATAAAGCAGTTGATTTACTTAGAGCAAACAATCTTAGAGTTAAGACATATTTGATTTTTAAACCCCCATTCATGTCAGAAGGNGATGCATTAAGNCATACAATAAAATGGGTTAAGCAAGTAGCACCTCTTTCTGATGAGGTTTCAATAAATCCAATGAACATTCAAAGAAGTACAATTGTAGATCGTTTATTTAGAAATAGAGAATTTAGGCCACCTTGGNTATGGTCNTTGGTNGATATGATTGAAAAAACCCATTCAGAAATTTCGCAACTAGNTTGTCGTACTATTGTACATCCAACCGCNGGAGGTAGGATAAGAGGGGCACATAATTGCGGTTCTTGTGATGAAGATGTCGTTGCAGCAATAGAAAGATATTCAGTATCNGGTAGCTTAGAAGAATTTTCAGGTATTGATTGNTCTTGTAAAAANGTCTGGAGTGCCGAAATTTTCAATGATAATAATCTTCCAATTTCTCTTGGTTCTGGATTAGATCGTAGATCTTTCAGAACTGATACAGTTCGTGCTCCATGAGCCAAAGCAACCACATCTTTCTCCTAATGCTTAAGGGGCAATCTTCAGTGGTCAAGCATGTCCTACGCGGTGGGATGTATGTGGTGTCAAAATGTCTAATGACGGTTCAGGTAAAATAGGTCAGTTTCTGCAAGGCGAAAAGGAACCTTCTTCTTCATGGGTAATTTTGGTAATCGGGTTTGTAGCAGCACTAATTTTCTTAGTAATATACAATATATTATACCCTGGACAAGATCTACCTGTTCTCTCTTCTCTTCTGCCTATGTTCGAGGGTGTATTTGATTCAGGAATTTGGTTCTTCATACTAGGTGCTATGATTGGTGCATTTGCTATTCTGGGCACTATTCTTACAGAGGCAACTATTGAGTGAGGTTTTAAAATGGATACAATATTATCAACTTTAGTTATTTTTTGGGCACTCATTATTATTTCTTATATCTTAATCCAAATAGGCCTTGGCGTATTAGGAGAAGTTACACGTGGTATGACTATGTTCATGCTCGAAAAGGCATTAGGACCAGGTGCAGATCTTGTAGAGGGAAGAAAAGGTTCTGGGTCAAAAATCTGGATTATTCAAGGAATGATTTGGTTATTTGTTTCTGCAACTCTTACTTTCATAGGACTTTGGCTTGGACATGATCCAATTGCTCTGCATAGTTTGGAAGCTTGGGGATATAATGCTCTTTCATCAGAACTGTTCTATGCAGGTAAATTTGCTGCATTATTTGGAGCAGTAGGAATGTTCATTATTGGCTCAGGATTACATATACTTCCTTCATTATTAGAGGTTGATCTAGCAAGTGAGAAAAACGCTGTCTTAACCTCTTTTGTATGGACGATATCAGTCATAATTCTAATCATTGGTTCTCAAAGTAGTGAAATTTTTGGCTTGGATATTATTTTAATTGGAACAGGCGTAAATTTACTTGTTGCTACTGCTATTACCGCTAATCAATTGCTTACTAAAGCAAACTCAGATGTTACGCTGGCAACACCAGGTTGGTTGATTATCTTTGGATTAATCGGTACACCAATTGCCATCATCTCTATATTTGTTAGTGGTGCATACGATGAAGGAATTGGCCAATGGTTGGCATATCATCTATTTGGCGCTACATTCTGGTTTTCATCAATAGCTGGAATATCACTTTATTCAGCTAGTTATGGATCTGGGAATGCATTATGGTCAAGAACTGTTGCAGGTGTAGTTATATTTGGAACATTATTTACAATAAATCCATTGGGAGATGTTCATCCAGTAATGGCTGTAGATATGCTTGGATTATCAACAGCGGAATTAGTTATTACAAATCAAGATAATGTAATTGGATCATTTTTGATGGCATTAGCCATAATTCCAATAATAGCATTATCTTCAAACATCTTAATCACACTCCGTGGTACTGACACCTTTGTAGAAAATCCAGATTCAGCAGGTATTCCAGAAATAAATTTTGGTGCTTGGATGCTACTTCCATTAGGCATTGGATCTTTATTCGTCCAAACTGACTATCTAAGTGGAGTAAACGAACTTATTGGGGTTTCTAATATAATTCAATTAATGACTATTTGGACCGTTTTTATCCCACTAACTTTGGGTGCAGCATTACAAGTATTGCCTCCAGCGAGTGGAAGATACCCACTTTCACAGAATAGAGCTAGAATGGCATTTTGGCTGTTGTCTGGTGGAGCCGTGCTGGGACTGGTTCTTACTCTAATATCAGATATCACTGACCTTGCATTGGCAGAAGCGCTTGTTGAAGATCCTAGTACACTTTCTCATACTATGAGGAAAGCTGGATCAGTAGTTTTCTATGGTACTGTTTTGGGAGCAATATTCCATGCTACTAATATTGTAAGTGGACTATATAGGGGGGAGAAGGTCAAATCTCAAGTAAGTTTGTCTGAGACAACCTTTGCTCCTACTTCATATCCATTGACCTCAACTACTTCTATTCGTAAGATTTTAGCAAGTGGAGCGGTATTAGATACTGAAGTAGTACCTACATTCGAAAGTAATGATTCTGGAAAACCTACTCCACTTCATACTGAAGAAGAATGATTTCTATTTTACGGTCATATTATGCGTATTGGATTAGTTGGAAAACCGAATGTTGGTAAATCTACATCCTTTTCTGCTTTGACTGAAAAACCTGTAGAGATAGCCAACTATCCTTTTACTACTATTGATCCAAATGTCGGAATAGCTTGGTTACCCTTACCTGATAGTTGTGCATGTTCTCAATTGAGAATAAAAAAGGAAAAGGAAGGAAAAATAGACATTGAAATTAACGATGAAAGAAAAGGAAGTATTTGTTCTCCTAATTCTGGTTCATGCGTTGGCTTCACTAGATTAGTACCGATAACATTGATTGATGTTGCCGGACTTGTACCTGGTGCACACGAAGGAAGAGGGAGAGGAAACCAATTCCTTTCAGATTTAGCTAGGTGTGATGCATTGATACAAATTGTAGATACTTCAGGTTCAACAGATATTGAAGGTAATCCAATTGGCACAGGAGGATCAACGCCTTTGGAAGAATATCATTTTTTACTCAAAGAATTGGATGCTTGGATAACTGGAATAATTAGTTCAGGTTGGCAACGCGGTGCAAGGAGAGTACAATCTGAAGGAGAAAAGGCAATTTCTCTCTACCTTTTAGATCAATTATCGGG
>NHGE01000067.1 GCA_002172375.1 Euryarchaeota archaeon TMED129
AAACCACAAAATTCTTCGATTTTCTAAAATAGTTTCCCTTTTAATAAATTTTACTCTGATCAATAATATTGTCACTAAAGGTATCTGAAAGACTATTATTGAGGAAAAATATAGTCCAGTTATGAAAGTTATCCATGATTTTAAACGCCAAGTTGAAGATAATCCTGAAGACGTCGCATCTCGAGATAAATAATCTAGTAACATAGGAATTAATATTTCATGAGAGTAAATTATACCTACTATAGCCAACAATAAAGAGATTAGCATTATTAGCAAAATTCTTCCAATTTTCAAATCAAAATTATATTTATTTCTTCTTTTGGTTCTTTTAATTATTTTATGACTATTGGCAGCAATATCTATTATAAATGTAAAAAATAGAAGTAAAAAACCTATCTGAGTTCCCATTTGAAGTTGTAATAATACTACTTCCATCGGTTGTAAAATAATTATNTCGACGTTACTTGGCTTGTATCCTTCAGAACCAAGCANCNACTCAATTATTTCTTCACTAATCGGATAACCAATTAAAAAACCNACAATGAATATAATCGTGAAACCATAGGATCTATCTTGTAGATGTTGAATGAATTCTCTCATTTCAGCACGAGGAATGATATCTCTATACTTTTCATCCGCAGTTATTATCTCACAACCCTTTATTCATTTTCTTATAATTATTGATAATACATCTCCATCTTTTAGNANGTGCTCTAGTCCAACTCTTTGCCAATCGAATTTTGCACTCGGNCCTCTGACTCTTGCNTATCTAAATTTTCTAACAAAATCTCTATGTAATTTTACACAAACATCTCTGACAGTTGATGTATCTTTTACTATCAATGGCTCTACCATATCTGCTTCTTGGCCTTGGGGCTTAAGATATATCGACATAAAATGTAAATTATTGTAAATAAAATCTTTCATATCTTCTATGCCAAAACCAGTTTTTGCAGAAACTTCCAGTACAGGCCATCCATTAGGCAAACTATCTCTCGCTCTTTGTAAATCCTTTTCATTGGCTAAATCAACTTTGTTTAGAACAACTACTGCTTTACTNTAGATTCTATTTCCTGCCAATGTATCTACTATATTGTCATCTGTAACATTAGTCCTAAGAGTTACAGTGGCTGAAACAATTCCAAAACTTCTTACAATATCTTGTATTTCTTCATCTGTCAAATTAGTTTGTTTTACTGTTGATCTTACTACAATNCCTCCTCTATTGGTTCTAGTTATGAAAACTTGAGGTACTGGTTGATTCAGCCTCAAACCTCCTCTCCATAATTCATAATCTAGGATATTGAAGTGAGACTTCTGAAATGGGTCAACTACGTAAAGAACCATATCTGCTCCCCTTATTACGTTCAATATTTCTCGCCCTCTGCCTTTTCCNTCTGCAGCNCCTTTGATTAGTCCGGGAAGATCTAAAATCTGTATTTTAGCACCTTTATGCTCCATAAGTCCAGGTATACAAGTCAATGTTGTAAATGCAAAATTACCAACATCAGACTCTACTTCAGTAAGTTGTGAGATAAGACTAGATTTTCCAACACTTGGAAAACCCACTAAAGCTACCGATGCGTCTCCTGATTTTTTAACTTCAAATCCGGGGCCACCGCCACTGGCTTTTGCATGCGCTTGTGCTTTTTCTTTNCTCTCNCTTAANGCGGCTATTTTAGCCTTTAATTTACCAAGATGNCCTTGAGTTGCCTTATTCGACTTTGTCTTAGTAATTTCATCTTCCAATGACTTGATTTGTTCCTCAATGGTTGCCATTGTCTCATCTCTCCTTACTAGTCTTGTCTGATTTCTTTTAGTTTACATGCTTCACGCTGAGGCACATGTTATTGAATCCGGTGGCTAATCATGTAGTTCTCACAGTGAGTAAGGCTTATTCTACTTACGCGAAGAGGAATATACAGATGGCAGATGTAATCCTCTATCTGGTGAATCGTGATTCTTTACATTCTATATTGAATTATACTGTATCCAATCTAATTGATTTGATAAATAAAAAAGAATTAACTAACATTAGGCCAATTTTTTTTCCTGATTTTCATCGAGATTTTGACGTAGATATCGAGGGTGAAATTTTAGATATTTTCGATAAACATGAATCTTTATTGGAGGGCGAGGAAATAATCTCTGATATCATTTATGAATTCAAAAATGATTTAATTTTGTTACTTGCCAAATGGTCTTCAGTTGCCCAATGGACTTGTTGGGATGCAAGATTATTCCTTTATGTAGAACCATTTTTGGAGGAAAAGGTAATCAATGTGGATAATTTTTTAGAGCCAAAAATATGGAAAAATTTCTATAATCAAATTTCTATTTTTGATCAGCGTTCTTTTACAGAATCTATAGTAATGGATTGGATGGATCGAAGGGAAAAACTAGGTGAAACAATGGAACCATCCGAAGATCCNAAGATTTTACCTACTATGAATTCGCATAATGAATTGAGCAAATTACTATTTAATTTTATTATAAAAACCTCCCTTCCGGAATTAGATTTAATGATAGGTCGAGACTATCTCGATTCCGAATTATGGTATTTAGGTAAGAATAAGATTGGAAATTTTTGAGGGGAAAATATGGATGAACTAATCTTGCACCCTCCTCCTCCAAATGAGGTTATGGACTCAAGTATAGTTGTTTTGGGCCGTTTCCAACCTCTTCATTTAGGTCATACCTTGCTAATTAAAGCAGCTGAAGAATGGCGTTTAGAAAATTCTCCTGATTCACAACTTGTTTTGTGCATAGGTTCTTCAAATAGGGAAGAATCTATGACAAATCCTTGGAATTACAANGAAAGAGAAGAAATGATTAGATTATGGTTAGAAAATGAACAATTTTTCGATAATGTAAAAATAGTTAGTATACCAGATATTGACAATCCTCCGATGTGGGTATCTCATGCAGAAAAATATCACGGTAAAGGAGGATCATTTTTTACTAGTGATAGTTTTTCTGCAGAACTTTATAGTAAAGCAGGTTGGGATGTTATCACATTCCCTCTAGAAAATAGAGACCAATATGAGGGATGGAGAGTTAGAGCTACGGCACTAATGTTATCAACAATCAATGATGATGAAGCTATTAAGACGGTTCTTTCAATATCGTTACCAGAATCTACAATTGATTATCTTATCAATATTGATGGATTTAGAAGGCTNGCATTCTTGGTTGAAGGCGGAGAGCCTGTAGGTTGAAANAAATCCTTTTCACCATANAATCGCATTTGCTCCCCANGCCAAACCNCCTCCAAAACCNACTGTAATTATCAAATCTCCTTCCTTTATTTTTCCTTCTTTGAATGATTCTGCCAAAGCAATTGGAACACTTGCAGCAGCTGTGTTGCCATATTTGTCCAAATTTGTAAATACTTTATCCATGGATAATCCAAGATTCTCCATTCCAGCTTTAATTATATTGTAATTGGCCTGATGCGGTATTATCATATCAATATCTTCTATTTCCCTATNGACTTGATTTAATATTTCTTTTACTGCTTGTGGAAATGCCTCAACAGCAAAATTCCAAACCGCCCTTCCATCCATATGAAAATACTGTTCACCATCAATAAAATTCTCGGAAAATATGTTTTTCCTGACTCCTCCAGCGGGTATCTGTATCACTTCTGCACCCGAACCATCAGATTTTAACCAACTACCTATTATCCCTCTNCCATCTTCTATCTTCTGTAATACAGCTGCTCCAGCACCATCTCCGAATAGTACACAAGTTGCTCTATCTTCCCAATTAACAATTCTACTGTAAACTTCTGATCCAACTACCAATACGTTATCATAGTTCGAATCAATAACAAATTTTGCTCCTATTTCCAGAGCATGAACCCAACCTGAACAAACAGCATTTATGTCAAAAGATCCAGCATTATTACAACCAAGTTTGTGTTGAACAATACTTGCAGTGGATGAAAGCGGAACATCCGGGCTACTAGTGGCAAGTATGATTAAATCCACTTCATCAGGTTNAATATTTGCTGCTTTCATGGCTTCCAATGATGCCAAAACCGCTAAATCACTAGTACAAACATCTTCATTTGCTATTCTTCGCTCTTTTATGCCAGTTTTAGTAGTAATCCATTCATCACTAGTATCTACTATGTCTGCCCAATCNTCATTTGTCATAATTTTTGGAGGAACATAGTATCCNAAACCAANAATNCCTGCCGCAACCATATTATNATTTGTATTCGCAAGTCACTAGACTTTCACAGTTACTGTATTATTCTTGTTTAACGCATACATTCATGGCTTCTGAGAAGAATCCCAAACTCCATCTGCCACCTTCTCTNCCAACGCCGCTATCTTTAACNCCTCCAAAAGGAACTCTCAAATCTCTGTGTAGCCATGTATTAATCCAAATCATGCCTGTTTCGATGGATTCAGATAGTCTTCTTCCTCTATCTACATCCTTTGTCCAAATACTTCCTGCAAGGCCATATCTTGTATTATTGACCATTTTTATTAATTCAGATTCCTCTTTGAATTTGTGTAATGTCACCATAGGNCCAAATATTTCTTCTTTAGAGCATCTTGATTCATAACTTAAACCTTCAACTATTATTGGAGCAATCCAATTACCATTTTCAAAGTCTTTTGGTAAACATGGAACTCCGCCTGTTAGCAAGACTCCTCCTTCTTCTATGGCCAAATTAGAATAATATTCTATTTTTTTGAGATGTTCCTTTGAGATTAATGCTCCCAAATCAGTTTCTTCATCAAGAGGATCCCCTATTTTCATTTCTTCCACAGCATTTATTAGACTATTTTTGAAATCTTCATATATTTCTTCTTCAATAAAAATCCGTGATCCACACAAACAAATTTGTCCTTGGTTTAAGAAACCTGACCTGACTACTCCGGCTATAGTTTTTTCAAAATCACAATCTGCAAAAACTATACTNGAATTTTTACCNCCTAGCTCAAGACTGAGTTTTTTGAAAGATGAAGCTGCAGATGATGCCACTTTTGATCCAGTGACAGTCCCTCCCGTGAATGAAACAAAGTCAATATCTGAATCCTCTACTAGTAAACTACCCGTTTCTATGCCATTTCCATGAACTAAATTTATCACTCCTGCTGGTAATCCAATTTCATCTACAGCACGCATTAGTAAATCTGCAGTCATAGGAGTTAGTTCACTGGGTTTACAGACAACTGTATTTCCCATTCCTATCGCTGGTGCCACTTTCCAAGATAATAGATAAAGTGGCAAATTCCATGGAGTGATCAATGCTCCAACTCCGATTGGTTTTTGAATCACATAATTAGTAGCATCTTTCATTTCGAATTCTTCTATTTTCATGCCCTTAATCATTTCAGAAAAAAATCTAAAATTAGCAACAGATCTATTGGCATCCACACTTCTGGATAATGAGATTGGTTTACCAGTATCCATACTTTCTAATTGTGCTATTTCTTCAAACATTTCTTCCAATTTATTTGCTATCTTATCCAACCACATAGCTCTCTCATGAGGTGTATTTTTACTCCAATTAGGATAAGCTTTCTTTGCCGAATTTATCGCTTCCTTGACATCTTTGGAATTTGATACAGGAACTTTACAAATCTCCTCTCCTGTCGCAGGATTCAGGTTTGTAATCCATTTCCCACTTGCTTGTGGNCAAAAATTTCCATTAATATAATTCATTAATTGCACTTTAGAGCCCCTCTGAACCTTCATTCCCAAAAGGGTCTAATCTAGTAGCATTTGCAGCATATTCTTTCCAATCTAGGGAAAAACTATCTTGATTGGGATCCCATTCATCCCATGTAACTACTTCTTCAAGATTCTCAAGATATTTTGGATGAACTATTCCGGGAACAATAAATGCCTTCTGTCTATGTAATGGGTAAGGATTTCTTAATTCTATTCCCAATACTCCCAATACTGCCCTAGTAACATACCAAGTAGCTTGCGAATTCCAACCATGTGCTATCTTGATTACAATACCAAGTCCTTTTGGCCATTCAGGGTGAATTATCGATAAACCAAGTAATCCATCAGCACCCTCTTTAGCTATTAGAGTACCTTTTCCCGCCTTTATGCATGTTGAATCTAGCCTATTAAAACCTCCAATTAAATCGGGACTTTTATTCATTGCTTCCCATATCCAATCATCATCCTTTTCTGATGCTAGGCCAGCAAACATTACTGCTAATTCATCTACTGTATTCGATACTGTTGGCAAACCACATCCATCTTTTGCAACTCTAACTGGTTCCCAATTCGGTTTATTCATNAATCTTCTTAATACATCTAAGAACACTGGAAACCACTCTGAACTAGGTAATGTGTATCCTGCTCTACTCATCCCCATTCTACGCATTCCTCTCAGCATGGCAGAGTGTTCTCCAGAGCAAGTATGAAACCACCTCCTGGGCCTTCTTACTTGCCTACCAAATTGTATCAAAGGAACATCCAATGGGCATTGCATCAATCCCCATTCTGACTCACTTAGTAGGGACTGAGCAGCAGCAACATGCTCTGTATCTCCATTGTGTGAAGAACATGCTATGGCCTTCTGTTCCCATGTAATTTTTTCATCNTCTAAAGCATCAGCAAAAGTTTTCATCATCAATGGTTTCATCATAGATCTTCCATATACCAAAACATTCCCTCCGAAAGAATGTACTATCTCATCTCCATGTGCCCATGCTATAGCTCCATGAATGGTGTTTTCTGACACATCCATTCTTCTAAAATCAACTAATGGTTCCCATTCTACNTCTCTCCCNGTTGCTATCCCTGAGAATTTTTCTCCAAGTGGCGTTGTAGGATATATTTCTGAACCAGGTCTACCAGGAGATACACTAGACGGCCTATGGTTAAATTCTTCAGTCATGTCATTTCACCTCATTTATCATTGGAACAACTTTATTCATAAAAGCGTTCATATTCCTTTTCACTCGCTCATTGTCATGGTTAAAGAAATCAAACCAACACATCAACCTATCGTCCTTATCGAACCTATCTAATATTTGTTTTACAACTTGCTCAACATTGCCGATAACTGCATTGTCGGTAGCCTTTTCCAATTTATTAGGATCTATTGTGCCTTCTAGTGCATTCCAATATATTGACAATGCATTTCTAGCTTCTTCNTTTGCTGCTGTACTCCTTTCTTCAANTGTTAAACCCTCTTCATCGTTAATGAATACCATTATTGTTCGTGGCATCATACTTCTTTTCCATGGCCCTCCATCTTGGTGATAATACTTTGAAAATCTTTGATGCGTTTCTTCAATTATGTGTGGAGGAGTTATACTTAGATTAAATACTTGTACTGGTCTCCATTTGTTTGCTTCAATTTGTAGTTTTTTATCATGGCTTCCAATTACAATATTCAATAATTCACTTCTCCAGTCCTGAGGTATAGTTTTTATCTGCTCAAATTGATATCTTCTAGGTATTTCTATTTCTCTAGGTTGAGAATCTAGTGAATATATCTTTTTTGCTACTTCTTGAACTCTTTTCCAATCTTCTTCAGTATAAAAATTATCTCTGGTTAATACTGTTTTTCTAATATCCTTACTAGAAATCACTTCTCCATTCAATAATCTTAGAAATATCTCACTNGCTTCGGCAAAAATTTGCCCTCTTAAAGCTGGCCAAGCAACTTCTTCTATTTCATTTCTAGGAACTATCCCATAAGGCCTAGCCATGAATTCAAATCTTCCTGCAGAGTAGCCAATATGTAAACGTCTTTTTTCACTTTCTTCCATCCCATGTAATGTCAGAAATGCACCAATTCTTTCAGCATGAGCAATCGGCCCTCCACTCGCAAGTATGCTCATTACAGCGCTACCTACTTCCATTTTCTCTGTTCTTAAGAACATTTCACGAGCAATTTGAACAAAATCAGTACAAAGNCCTACTTCTCCAGGATAATGAGGNACTACTGGTTTTTTATTCATTTTTTGAACTTCAGTTGAAAGATGGGCCTGAGCCACCCAACCTACCCCAAATCCCAGCTTATCAGCTAATTCTACTTGATCAAAGAAACTTCTGAACATTTCTTGTTCTGTCGGAATATATCCGGTAGAGTCTGGAGTTTGAGAAATTGAAAAAAATATATCAAATTCCATAATATCACTCAAATAGAACGCATTCTTCCGCCGTCAACTGCTANGCTAACTCCTCTTATTGCCCCACTACTTGGTAAACTTAACCAAGTTATTGCATTCGCAGTCTCTAATGGATCTATTAACCTCTGAATAGGGACACTATTCATCCATTCTCTTCGAACTTCATCTACTTCTTTCCCCGTCTTTTTAGAAATCGATTCAGAAAGAGAAGATAACCTATCGGTATCAGTAAAACCTGGTAATATGTTATTTATTGTGATAAAAGGACTCAATTCTCTACTTAGTGATTTAGACCATGATCCCATTGCACCTCTCAATGTGTTTGAAAGTCCGATATTATCTATTGGTTCNCTGACTGATGTAGAAATGATATTTATTATCCTNCCCATCCNACTTTTTTCCATNCCTGGAATTAATAATTTTGTTACAATNTGGGATGCATATAAATGTCTCTTAAAAGGACCATCAAAGTCAGCAATATCATTTTCAATCAATGGACCTCCAGGNGGTCCTCCTGAATTATTTATTAATATCTGAATATCCCCGACTTCGCTTAGCAATGCCAAAATCTTCTCTTCTATTAATTCAATTTCTTCTAAATCTATTACCAATGACACATGTCCTTTACCATGCAGTCCAGAAACAACATTATTCAATTCAGTCTCATTTCTAGCACAGACTACTACTCTTGCACCAGATCTAGCAAGCATTTGAGCAGTAGCCTTTCCTATNCCTTTNGATGCACCACACACAAGTGCAGTATATCCTTCTAATATGTTTTCTGCAAACGAAAATTCTTCTTCCAATAATTTATTCATATTCTCACCTTAGTCAATATAATGTGCATAAGTTTCATCACGTAATTTTTGCCTGACAACTTGTAAAATTTCTTCAGGTGCATTACGGAAGGTAGGATTCTCACTATCTCCTTGCGGCCTTCTTAGTTCACTCCATCTCCCTTCATCATAAGCCATCAAAGCTTCTTTCATCAAAATTCCTGCTAATAATAATGTTTCAAAACATAGATCTTCATAAGTCATCCCTCTTTTTACTAATACCTCTCTTCTAATTAGTAAATGTCCAGTATCTATTCCATTGTCACAAAAATGAGTTGATGATCCTATTGGGATATCGTGATAAACTGACCAAGCAGGAGATGCAGAACCTCTGCANTCTGGTAAAAGCCCTGGATGTGAGTTTATCACACCATCTTTGGGGAAGTCTAGTATATTTCCNCTGATTATTCGTGTCCCTCCAAAAACAATCAAGTCCAATTCTCTATCTTTGATTAAAGGCATTACTTGATCGGAATTATGTATTGANACTGAGACAACTTCTGTGTTTAATTCACTTACTTGATCNNTAATCGGAGGAGCTAAAGGATTGCCTTCTATCCTCTTCAAGAATTTCTCTCTCTCTACGTCTGCTATTTCNGAATCTTCTTCAATAATAATTTCTGGAACAAAGCCTTCTGAAAGAATTTGTCTCAGCATTTCACGTCCATATGGATGTCCCTTCAAAAGCAGGAATGCAAACCTTGGCTTTACCATATTATCGTCTCTCGGAAGGGGTATACATACCCGTTCTTTTCGGTCAAAAGATGTGAAATCAAGGCGTCACACGATTTCTGTCTCGAGGAAATAGTACAACTTCTCTTACATTTCCTGCTCCAGTCAGGACCATTAAGAGTCTTGCAACTCCTAACCCCCAACCCGCATGAGGGGGTGCACCATATCTGAAACCATCAGTATAGAATGTAAAATCATCAGGATCAAGATCCATATTTCTAAGATTTTGTTCTAAAACTTCTACACGATGTTCCCTTTGTCCTCCAGATGTCATTTCATCTCTTCCATAGTTAAGNTCAAATCCTCTACTTAATTGACCTCCTGTTTTTCCCTTTTCATCTTCTCTGTGATGAATGTAGAATGGCTTCATTGACATCGGCCATCTTGGTATAAAATGAAATCCTGGATATTTGGCCGCAATGATATCGCAATGATGGCTTTCTATGTCATCTCCCCACTCAATTTCTTCTCCTCCAAGTTTTACAATTTCTATGGCGTCACAATAAGATATTCTAGGAAATGGTAAATTAGGTACTTCGACTGTAACTTTCTCATTCCCTTGACTAATTCTATATTCATTAATAACGTCTATTAAATTCTGATCATTATCAGCGATACTACTCCAAATATGATGTATCATTCTTTCTTGAACTCCCATTACATCTTCATCATTCATCCATGCACCTTCTATATCAAAAGAAATAAATTCATTTAGATGGCGATAAGTATCATGTTTTTCTGCTCTGAATGCTGGTCCTATTTCAAAAACTCTTTCTAAACCTCCTAAAACTGCAAGTTGTTTGTATAATTGTGGAGATTGACTTAGAAAAGCAGGAGTATCAAAATACATCATGGGAAAAAGATTCGTCCCCCCTTCGGAGGCACTGGCAATAATTTTTGGACTATTCATCTCCATAAAACCTTCTTTAATCAAATGTTCTCTTCCATATTCTAGGACTTTACTGCGTAGTTGAAACATAGCATTAATATGCGATCTTCGCAAATCTAAGTGTCTATTATCTAATCTCACATCTAGTCCTACATGAACATCATCCGTGACTCCAACTGGTAATGGTGCAATAGCATTTGCAAGAATCATACCAGATTTAACATTTATTTCATATTCCGGAGGTGGCACAGGNTCTCCTTCAGCAGTTTTTGGAGGNCTCTTTTGTGCAACTATTCCTTTAACTTGAATTGTTGATTCACGAGTTGAATTTTGTATCAAATTGAATACATCTTCATTCATATTATCCTTTTTCAAGAAAGCTTGTATTTTTCCAGTCCCATCTCTCAACATTAAGAAGCAAATTGCCCCTCTTCCCCTTACTGTTTCTGCATATCCTGCTATCTCAACTTCTTTTCCTAAGAGTTCAGAACCATTTTCTATAATCTGTCCGATTGTATGCGTTCTGTAAGCAGTTGACTTCCAATGACTACTGTCTCTCATACCAGTTCCGAGTGACTCTATAGTTAAGAAAGATATTACAAAGATTAACACGTGTAGTCTTATTCTTCTTCATCTTTAGAAATTTTTGCACTCAAAATAAGGAATGCCGTATGTCCTATGGCAGTATTTCCTGGCCTTACTCCACCTTTACTTGCTTTTGACCATCTCCTCTCTATTACTTCACCTGCCCATTCTACTATCATCCCAGAATTCTCAATAGCTTCCCATGATTTTTCAAGTTGTATTGTTGTTGGGCAATAGCATGCTAATTTACCGCCATACCTTAGAAATTTTTCAACTATTGGAACTATTTCCCATGGCTCAGCAATGTCTATTATTGCAGCATCTATTGAATCACAAATATTTTCTATAAAATCTTCTGAGTCCTTAAAATCGCCCTCAAATAAGTGCCAATCTGGAAATTCAGGCAAAATCTGTCTCAGACGTTCCATATTTTCTTTACCTACAGTTGCATGTTCGGNCCTTGACTCTATGGAGATTAATTTTCCTTTTTCGCCCATNACATTTGCNAAATGCATCGCTAGTCCAGCAGAGCCATGCCCTCCTTCTAAAACTCTTGAACCAACTCCAATCCCCATCCATGAGATTAAAAATCCAGAATCTTTTATGCCAATGACTTGTGCCCTCCTTGACATATTTCTTCTAGCTTCTACAAGTGTTGGTTTTACTATAGTTAATGATTTTTGACCAACTGTTATTCTATCGCCTATCGCATAACCATCAAGTAATTGATTAGAATCAAATCTTCCTAATCCCTTTATTTTTACTTCCCCAGGAGTTTTCTGAAGTAAATATGCTCTTCCATCATCTTCTCTTANTGCAACCCATTCTCCTGGGTCTATTGCATTCATGGNCTTCCGAGTTCTTTTCATGTTTCAATACCTTCTATTAAATTAAAACAATGTTATTAACATTAAACTCCTATATCGTTAAATCATGTTGCCACTCCGTCTTTTCTGTGAATTCCCGTAATAATCCAAAATCTACTGCCGGTGGATTGATGATTTTGATGATATTCACAATGTCATTTTCTGGTATTTTATTTTCTGAAAAAATATACAAAATTGAGGATCAATTGATGGAAGAAGAAACTAAATTATTTGCAACTAGTCCCGGGCATAGTGTATTCGGAGAATATGTTGGAGCAGAATGGTGTGGCCCATGTATGAGTAGTGCTTCTCCTTCTTTGAGTAATCTTAAAACCTCGAACCCTGAAGACTTTACTTTCGTTTCCTTTTTTCAGGCCAACGGNAATTATCCTGATGTAAGTCCTTTGAATCGTATANATCATGTTTCTGGTTCGGCCTCCGGNATNCCAGTCTTTTCTTTTGCTGACCGTCAAAGTGGGTCATGTTTCAAAGTAGGTGCTGCTGGAGTTAATTANTATGANTCCGACTATTCAAATGGNGGATGTATGGATTCAGATTCTAATNATTACAGCATGGAAATANATANCAGTTTGAATGAATCATCTCAACAAGTTACAACTTCACTAGATGTAAATTATTTGGGATCATCTTCTTCNGTCACTGTATATGTTTATGGTGCAATNACAGAAAAAGTAGGTGCAGATGCATATAATAATGGNAATAGNCCTCATCATAATTTTAGNCAGTGGTTATTNAATGANGATGNCGATGGTTTTACGGAATTAACATTATCNCCAAATAATNTTCAAACATTAACNTGGGAAACATCATTGAGTGCCGTTAGGTCTGCCCCTGGATATTCACAATATGAGAATTTTTGGCCAGTATTCNCCNTAATGGACGGCCCACATGANACATATAATTCAGTCATTACGGCTGTTGATTTAGANATGATTCCACTTATAGATGTGGGNNTTTCTGAATTTTCTGTAATNAATGAGGATGGAGGNTTAGGATTCCAGGCAGGAGATTTACTAGATTTAAATGTAGAAATATCAAATAATGGTGCAGATACTTATTCCGATAGTGGGCTTATTTCTATATATTTACTTGAAGGATCAGAAGAATTTTTCCTCGAGAGTACTGGAATAAATACATTGGAAACTTCTGAAACTCAAGAGTATTCTATTCAGTTTGATACATCAGAAATATCATTGAATCCTTCAGATTCATCAGCTTTTAGAGTTATTTTATCGGGTTTAGAAGGAGATAGATTCTCAAATAATAATTACATGGATGCCTTTGCTTTTCATGACCTGCCTCCTGTTGCTAACAGACCCATTTCTTTAGGACAAACAGTAATTGAAAGAGGAGATATGATACAATTCGAATCTTCTGCATTACCGAACGACTTGGTTGATGATATGTCTACAATGCAACCTTATTTTGAG
>NHGE01000068.1 GCA_002172375.1 Euryarchaeota archaeon TMED129
TCAAATGTATATGGAGTTGTAGAACGATTGACATCTCCCCACCAAACATCATCTGCAAGACCAGGTTCTTTTACGATGAACCGATCATTAGGAGATCTTCCGGTTCTCTCTCCAGTTGTTGCTAATAATACTCCATCATAAGTAAGGATTGCTTCTTCCAACTGAACAGATTTTTTATGTAGATATTTCCAACCACTGTTCAAATGTAACTGTCCTTTTGGGTTCAATCCATGAGTAGAAATTGGAGTAAATAATTCATCAGAGGTCTCTGACATTTTTGAACCTCTACGTACTTCAGGACGGGTACTTTAGTTTCAAGTGTTACGGAGGTGATATTGTTTTGAATCAAAAAGAATAGTGTTTGGTTATTTACATGGGTTTTGTTTATGCCGGTCATGCCATCCTGAATAACTAATGGATGAGGAGGATAACGAAGACCGAATTATCCGAGAACGTAAATTCAAAATCGATTTTGATGTACAACTAGAAGGAGTAGATATCAAAAACAAAACAAGTGAAAATACTGGAAAAACTAAACAGGAAAAAGATGAAGCTTTGGGAGATATTTTTGATCCTTTTCAGGTTGATCAAGATGGTGACCCAGGAATTGTTCAAAAGGATGGGAAAATAAAGAATGCACCTGTGAGAGATGTAGTAACTGAAATATCAATTGAAGGAGAAAGGAGAATAAATTGGTCAATAATGGTTACAATGATATTCATTTATAGTATTATTAGTTTTCAAGTGGGTAAGACTTTTTCCCCATATTTAGCAACCATAATCTTAATTTTTTTAGCCGGATTTGGATTTACTCTTGGCGAAATATGGATACCAAAAGAAAAAATGAAAATGCTTGGAGTAACATGGGTTATAATTTCGATGAAGGTATTATATGGTCTAGTTATTGAGTTTAGGAATTGGAATTTTATTAGTGTTGAGGTTTTGGTATTATTATTAATTTTCTTGGTTTTCATTAATTTATATTTTGCTTATAGACATAATCACGATGCTATCGCTGCACAGTCCACTTTAGTTCTGTTAGCGATTGGGTCAACGACTGGCTCAGTACTTGGAGAACAAGGAGTAGCAGGTATGATTTTTATTTCAACAATAATTATACATAGTTTAGCCATACATAGAAAATCAGGAAATTTAGCATCTCTTGGTATTGCTGCTTCCAATTTATGGGTGGGTATGCATGCTATTACAGATGGTTTTAAAATAGGTGAATTGGTTATTCTTAAGTTTGATTCATCTTTACTATTATTCTTACTTTTGATGTCTATTACTGGCCTTAATGCTTCAATGGCGGCTAAATTTGCAAAGAAAGAAAATTGGTTCTCAAATGCTTTCAAAATTAGTGGTTTAGGAAAACCAGGACTATGGGGAGTTTCGATTTCTCTCGGGATGGTTGGTGCATTTCTTTCTATAGTGGCAAATAGACAAGATTTAGGATATGCACTTGGGATGGTAACATTTCTTTGTACTGCCTTTGGAGGATCATATCTTAGGGTTAGAGGTGTAGAGACTAATAGAATAATAAAACCGATATTCGTAAGTTTACCATTCTTAATTATATTATTGTTATTTGGGAATCAGATAACTGATAGTTTATTATTCGATGAATATGATATTTTTACAATATTTGGTTCAATATTAACAGGATATATACTGCTTAGAGATCAAAATAGTGTAAGTGACAGGGTACTTTGGATTGGTTCAATATTGGTTCTAATTATACTAGTCTCACTTGTACCTACAAAATCTTCAGATTTAGATGGAGACGGGGGGGTGTTATTACTCACTCTTCTTTCTTTGTTACACTTAGGAACTGCAGCACTGGCGGTGAAGAGAGAGTCGCCTGCATTAGCAGGAGTAACTGTATTATCACCTTGGGTGTGGATAATATTGGAAAAGGTTACTGAAGAAATTATAGATACATTGTTTATAGTTAAAAACTCTACAAATTGGAGTAATTCTTTAGAATTAGAAATCTATCCTTTGGCTTCTTATTTATCAATTTCATTAATACTAATGTCTGTTGTAAACATTAAATTGGGAAAAAACAATGTCAATTTAGCATCAAAATTTCTAGGATTAACAGAAATTTCAGCAACCATTAGAGATTCAGAGATATTTCAATTATGGAGTATCGGACTATGGTTACCTATGATTTCAATAATAATTATTTGTCAACTTGAGGGTTTTAATTCATTGACATTGTTACTTGTTTTGGCATTATTAATTATGATACATATTATTTCTGAAATATTGAATCACAGAGTGGGGCAAAAAAGTAATTTACTAATTATTATTACCATTTCGATTGGAATTTTACAATGGGAACATGGTTTAGATGAGTTTTTCATAATTATAATGCTTATTTCGGTTTTACCGGTTCTTTATGGCAACGTAAGTGATCATATTCATGTTGGGATGTCGGCGATGAGTGTGCCATTATTGATATTCACATTTAGAAGAAATATCAGTAATAAATTATCTAATACTGAATATTTACCAAATTTAGAAATCTCATGGGTTGCTCTATTATGTACTACGATATTAATAATCATATATCTAAAAAAAGCAGAAACGATTGAAAGAATTCTTAAATCAACTTTAGCATCTTTATTTCTAATCATGAGCGTAATTGGATTAACATGGCAAGTTGATCCAGTACTTCCCAAATATCTTTCAATAATATTATTTATTTTCATGTCAATTTGGTTAGTTGCAAGAGGAGAATTAAGGGCTGAATTGAAAACTATTAATCTAAAGCAGCATAGAATAGAATTGGCAAATATACAAGAGACGGAAAATAAAAAATATGCCGATATAGAAAATGATAATGCGATAAAACAATATGATCCACTGGTAGCATCACTAAAGGAAACAAGAAAGCGTAACAGAGAGATGAATGAAGCTAAAAATCTGGAACAATTATATATTTCAGATGTCAGTCATCGGCCAATAATTATTCTAACAATGTTAGGAATAGTTTTTACATTTGCCAGTATTAATGCATTGATTTCAGGGCAAAATGCATTGATTTTGCTAATGGTGGGATTGTTTGCAAGCATACTTGTAGCCATTGCAAAATATAGATCTAAATCCCTGGAAATTAATTTACTGCATGTTTTAGGCATAGAAATTCCGATCGCAGTTTCTATTTGTGGATTAGTAATAATACACAATATTTCTCATATTGGCCCTCTAAGTAGTAATACAGAAATGTTGGATATATCTATTTTAGCAATTATCATTATGGAACTAGTAATTATTTCAACATTTTATCAAGATAATTTAATTGATAGGATTCCGGTGGCTATTGATTGGTTTTTAGTTCCACTTCTTATTAATAGAATTGTGGGCACTCTNATGAATGAATCTTTACCGTTCCCATTTACAGTAAATCCTTTCCATGAAATAGGAGATGGAGATAATTTCTTACAATGGGGATTTCCGTGGATTTTGTTAGAGTTTTTACTAATAATGGCATTAATTTGTGATTTTTGGATAGTAAATAAAAGAGAGAAAAGATATGAGAATAGTGATATTAGAAGTAATAGGGGTGTGAGGAACTTGGCAGTTGTGATGATTTCCTTTGGTCCTGCTGGAATACTGGCTGCATTTAGTACAATAAGGCAAGGATTTTTATCAAAACAAACAACTACAACTGGGATGGGNATTTTGNGNATTATTTTTGCTGCGTATGCATTTGGGGCTTGGTCTGGTGATATTCTAGAGATTGTACCTAAAATGACATTAATAATGGGAATTGTGCTACTTATAGCATTATCTGCAACTAGTAAATTTGGTAAAGAAAGATGGAGTATGGTTCTAGTTATTGATTCACATATTCTAATAATAGGTGGCCTAATTACAACTGGATATNTAAATGAAATATACTTTAGTTTGTTGATGATTTCAGTTTCNACAATTGTATGGATTATTGGAATAATTCAAGTTAGAAAGATTCTAAGAATATGGGGGCTGATTGATTTAATATTAGCTTTATTATTTAGTCTAATATTTGTAAATGGAATATTTAATCAAAATAATATTCTTATTTTATTAAGTCTTATTGCAATTGAGTTAGGAATTATTGGTTGGTTAGGAATTTCAAATGAAAAAGAATTGTTAAAAGATTGAGAAAATATTATTTTTTTACTCTTTAAATGCTAACCTTGATGTTAGATGGCCTTTACAACGTAATGTGACAAGGTCGTGGATATCAGATACTCCTGATGAAATTGAACACCCCCCCATACCTCTTGGACTAAATAAGATGGCAATTCCAAGAGTAGCTTTAGTATTGTCTAGTTTGACCTTAATAATGATAATTCTATCTTCACTTTGGCTTGGTATTTCTGCTAAAAATTTCTTAGATGATTTAGACCCATTTGAATCTACAAATTCGGAAATATTAGAATCAGACGGAAGATGGTTATGGGAATTAGATTTACTATTTGATACATGTGAATCTAGAGAAGGTGATTGGGAATGGCCAGAAAATAATCTAGCAGAACAGGACGATTTATTTCTTTATCCAGGTGAGTTGAGATGTGATTGGGAACACCAAGGAGAAAGTGACCGTGCGAGTATTGCAATATACAATAGAGGTAATGAAACATTAGATTTGTTGCTTACAATAGATGTTATTAATGTCATTTTTGCTGCTACAGGAGAAAATAGTGTAATTATAAATGGAATAGAAGGTAAAGAAAGTTTGATTATAGAAATTGAATTACTAGACAGTGTTTCTGAACAAGAAATTAGCATAGATGCAAAACATGTTGCTGTTCCCGATTCAGAAGTTACATTAGATATTAACATATTTTCAGGTGTAGAACAAAGAGATGTCCATATAAGTGACGGTGATGCCGTAGAAGTACAATATACTGTTTGGAATGCAGATACTAATGAGCAGTTAGATTCAGGAACATGGGCAGAAGGTTCTGGAGATCCTTGGGTATCAATTCATGGTTTTGGCTGGTCTTTAATTGGTTTAGATATTGATAATGATCGAGGTGCTTTAATGCCAGGTTTAGACACTGGAACTACTCATACTACATTACTTCCTCCTCCGATTGCATATGGAAATGAAGATGGTCATGAGTTAGAAAATGTCTGGCTTCGTTTTGAATTAAAATTAGATAGAGCCCCGGTTTCTTAAATATAGGCACGAAAGAAACTTGACTAAGTTCGTGTACGGAAGGTTGTGTCTGACCATACACATGAAGACTTGTTGCCTTCTGAAGAGATTGTAAAAGAGGCTGGAAAAATAATTAAATCTAAATCTAATAGAAAGGGCGAGCCAAGTTTTTTTATGAATGAAGATATGAGGAAATTATCTACGCCTTGGAATATTGCTAAAATCAGATCCAGTCAAATAAACCCAGATGATTTACCGGCAGGTGTAATATTAGATGCAGCAGCTGGTTCTGGTGTACAATTGATTGCATTAACAAAAGGACTGAGGAGGCCTGCATTAGGTATTGAGATTGAAAAAGAAGTGGCAATATTATGTGCTGCGAACATGTATGCTGCCTCTGATAAAGATGATATTCAGAGAACCATGGACAGAGTTCTTGTCGGTGATGGTACCAAAGCAGGAGAAGTAATGAGTGTTTTTTGGAAAAGTTTACGAGATGCCGGTACAAGAGCTCATCCTCCAATAGCAATGTTGCACTTAGATCCTGCTAGACCAAGGGATGCGCAAAATCATCAAATCGAAGAAATGCAACCTCCTCTAAAAGAATTGTTAAATTCCTGGAATGAATACTTGCAAATTGGGCCTAGGGGGCCTGCAGTTTTATTGGATTTATCGCCTAGATTAGACGGTCAACAAAGAAATATGGTTAATTCTCTATTAGAAACTACTTTTCCAGGAGTTCCAAGAACATGGGAATGGTTGAGTCAGGGAGGAGGCAGAGTTGATCGCTTATCGGTTTGGATTGGATCTATTTCTTCAAAAAATAGTCATAGATGTATTAGAGTAGGTAGAAAAAACATAATGGCTAAAATTGAAGGTTCTCCAGAACTATCTACAACTGTTAAACTAAACTCTCCGCCTCCGTTCGGTTCTTGGATTTCTGTAATTGATGCTTCTTTGGTAAAAAGTGGATTGCAAGAATCTTGGTTAAAAAAGGTAATGTCTCCTAATTGCGGATACTCTTGGCTGAGAATAGAGGGGAGGCGTCCTCTTCTGATACATACAGAACCTCTATTAGATAACGANGAGNTATCAGAATTTGTAGTTTGTAGTGGCAAGGTTGTCCAACATAGATTGACACCTCCAGAATTGAGGACTATAGGTCAAGTGGCGGCNGCTGCNGGNCGACATGGGATAAACAAAGTTACACTAAGNTGTAATATNGANCCAGAAGTACACCCAAAAATACAGCGTAGATTAGATGCTGAATTAAAAGGAAATNATGGTTCAAANGCTTTTATGATAGACTTGGAATTAGATAGAGGGGCNACCAATCATTTACTATATGTNGTATGTAAAGAAGAAAAATAAANNAAAAAATCCTATGATTAGNCATCCGTTCCTTTCAAATAAGAATGGTAAGTCGCGNAGATGCCCATAGGGCCACTGGAAACAGTGAACACGGGGGAACCGGAATGGCTAAAATTGATGAATCCAAATTAGGAGATGATTTCTCCTATATATTTAGAATAGCAGAAAGTGACATAGATGGTCTTAGTCCCATATCTATTGGTTTAACCTCGATTAAAGGTATTGGCCTTAGAACATCACAGCAGATTTGTAGATTATCAGGAATAGATGGTAAGAAGTTAGGAGGTCTATTGACTGCTGAAGAAAAGGACTCACTAAGGTCCACTATTGATGATTATGCAACTATTTCGCCATGGTGGTTAATGAATCGCCAAAGAGATTTAGAAAGCAATGAAGATGCACATTTAGTTTCACTTGAAGTTAAATTAACACGTGACGACGACATTGCTAGACTTGCTGGGATGAAAACGTACAGAGGTATGCGTCACAGAAGTGGACACAAGGTTCGCGGTCAAAGACTTAGGGCTAATGGTAGATCTGGTGCTACTCTTGGGGTTCAAAAGAAAAAGTAAGCAGGTGATGATAAATGGGCGATCCGAAATTTTCTAGATCTAAAACACAAACGCCAACTCATCCTTGGAGACAAGCAAGAATTGATGAGGAGCATGCACTTAAAGAAAAATATGGGCTTAAAAAAACTGGTGGAATGAGAGAGATTTGGAGAGAAAGAACAAGTTTACGAAGATATAGAAATCAGGCAATGAANCTAATTGGAAGAGTAGATACTTCAGAAGGNCATTTTGCTAAAGAAAAGGAACAATTGATTTCTTCCTTAACAAGAAAAGGATTACTCCCTGAAGGTGCAAGTGTTGGAGATGTACTCCAAATTGATATTGATCAGATGCTTTCAAGAAGGTTGCAGTCNGTTGTTTACAGACGCGGTTTAGCNCCAACAATGAGATCTTCTAGACAATTAATTATGCATGGTCACATTTCTATTGGGGAACAGAAAATGACTGTTCCTGGTTATCACATACTAAAAGAAGAAGAAGAATTGTTGCAATATAATTCAAATTCTCCGTTTATGGATGAGAATTCTNTTTTTCGTCAAGAATTAGAAAGATTTAGAGTTGTAGAAACTGAAGACGAGAGAGAAGAAAANGTAGAAGTAAGAGAAGCTACTGAAGAGTTTATAGAGAAAATTAAAGCTGATTCAGAAGATGCTCCNACAATAGAAGATACAATTCCAGAGGAGGAGAGTAAAGAATGAGTCATAAAGCAATTCTACACATATACAGTACATTCAATAATGTACTAATCACTGCTACTGATCTCACTGGATGTGAAACTATTTGCAAAGTATCNGGAGGAATGGTGACTAAAGGAGGTAGCGATTCTGGTGGACAGTTTGCTGCAACAAGAGCTGCAGAAAGAATTGCAGAAATGTTAGCTGAAAANGATTTTAATCAAGTAATTGTAAAATACAGAGGTGCTGGAGGAAATAGATCAANTAATGCTCCTGGTGCTACAGCCGCNATTAGNGCCTTNACTAGAGCAGGAGTACAAATAACACGTATAGAAGATGTTACTCCGATTCCAACAGATGGTACCAAAAGTAAAGGTGGAAGACGTGGAAGGAGAGTATGAGGTGATAATATGGTTAAAGTAAAAATTATCAATGAAAATTTAAACAATATAAAAATACTATTTACAGGAACAGATAGGGCTTTTTTAAGCGCTATTAGAAGAACTTTGATGGTAGATACACCTAAAATGGCTATTGATACTGTAAGATTTGAGTTAGGACTAGTAGAACAGGATGGNGAAANCTGGGAAAGTACCGGNCCTNTTCCTGATGAAACTNTAGCTCAAAGATTGGCNATGATACCAATAGTTACGCGTCATGATGATTTCTATTTTCAAAATGAATGNCCTTCGTGTAAAGATCTAGTAGCGGATCAAAGAGGTTGTCCACAATGTTCTGTGATTTATGCATGTAAAGCATTTGGAACAGAAGAAGGGAAAATGATATATGCTGGAGATATGAAGCCNATGGGTGATGATTCACTAAGTATTATTGATGAATTTAANGAAATACCTGTTACTAAATTATTCAAAGGTCAGATGATTGAGTTCTTTGCCACTGCCATAATGGGCAGAGGTCGGGATCATGCAAAGTGGTCACCAGTATGTGGTGTTTCTTTTACATCAAGAAAGATAGGAGTTATAAAAAATAAATCTAAATCAAAAATCCTTTGGGATCTAGATTTAGAAATTACAGAAAAGGATTTCAAAANTGGTAAATTAGAAGATNTTGAAAAGGTTGCAATTCTTGAAAGGGAATTAAATCACGTTGGAGAAGGTACTGAAGAAATGAGAGAATTTCAAGATGCTATTATTATTGAAGAGGTTCCGGAAGAATTCATACTATCCTTTGAAACAGATGGTTCTATGACTCCTCGTGTTGCTTTTGAAAAGGCTANTGAAGAGTTATCTTCTCGCTTTGAAAACATATCTGAAGATATTGTATCTGCTCTTTAATTAAGAAAGACTTCTTGTCTGAAAAGGTTGTAGCAAATATATGACTGTGAAACTTGGAAGGGGCGAGTGTGGCGGTCACGTTACACTATTTTTTGCAATAATGGATAAATCCGAAAAAATAGAGGAGCAGGGAAGTTTTGGTGCAGGACTTTGTTTAAAACATGGNGTAGAGGNAATTGCAAGNGGAGAAGAAGGTGATTTTAANCTTAAGATAAATTATCTTGATGGANATGGAGAGGATGAACTTTACGAAGAAGTGATTAAAATATTACTTGATGAAGTACCTGAGATTGGTGATTATTCATGGGAATTAAATATCAAAATGTCATTACCAGTTTCTCAAGGTTTTGGAATGTCTGGTGCAGGAGCGGTTGCTGCTGCCAGTTCATTTCAAAGAGCGTTAGGTGTTTCACATGAAGAGAGTCGTAGAAGGTCATATTTGATTGCTCATAAAGTNGAAAGAATTAGATCTACAGGATTAGGTGATATTACTGCATTATCTGCAGGTGGTGTGGAAAGGAGAATNGCAGTAGGTTCNCCTTACAGTGGTNAAAAACTAAATTCTGGNCCAGGTAAAGCAGAAGGATGGTTCGAAGAAATGCCTGTTATATTAGCTTGGAAATCAGAAACTGGAAAACACACATCAAATTATATTGATAATGTAGAATGGAAGCAGAAAATAACTTCTTCAGGTAAAAAAGCAATGNAAACAATTAGTAAGGGAAGTTGGGATAAGAATCGCTGGCAGGAATTAATTGAATCTGCACAAAAATTTGTTATTGATAGTGGATTGNTNATGGATTCTAAAAGAAATGAGTTGCTTTTTGAATCTAATAATTTGATTGAAAGATTGTGATTTAGAAGAACATNTTGTTTCTTTACTCTGTATGTTGGGGCAAAGCATAGTAATAGTACCNAAAAAATTAGATTTAAACAATTTTGAGATNAAAAAAATATGTAAAAAATTTAATGAAATTGGTTTTGAAACAATTATAACTNGTTTATCTAATAATTTATAGATTATTATTAGAGTTTTTCTCATGGAAATCTGCGAGCGGTTTTAAGTCCAAAGGACTCGCATCAAGTTGAATTGCTCCATTTAATTGTAAACTCTGACAAAAACCATGACGGTAAACAATAGCACCATGGCCATATTCATTGACATATCTATCAACTTGTTTCTGTGTTTTCTTTTTAGGAAATTTTAAATCAGCACCAAAAAAATGTTTGGCATCTATCCAAGCGCATGGAATNCCATTTATTCTGACGTCATCAAGNAGTAATAAATCNGGAGTTATAACTGCTCTTCCTTCNGATTTTTTTTGCTCTTTTAGGAGTTCTTCTTGTCGTCTAAATCTAATNCCNAAAGATGAAAAATAATCACATAATATTTCTTCAAAAATTTCAGCTGCAGATTGGGTTTCAGACTGATTAACAGAACTTACCTTATCATTTTCCTCGGCTAATTTAAATTCTTGTCTGTCTCTTTTATTTAATTTGTTAGGAGATTTTAGAGTTTCTTTTATTTTGTTTTTAGACCAACCACGTCCCGTCAATATAGCTCGAAAGGTGTTAACTGGAGGAGCGTCAAACTTTTTTGAAAGGGAAAGAACTCCTTGTCCTGCGTCATATCTTCTTTTCAATTCATTAGATCGCCCCATTAATCTTCCATGAGAATAAACACTTTTTTCTTGGTTCAATGCTGATCGTAAAGAAAGTGCTTGCTCAAGAGAAATNGAAAGNTGTTCTATTTTTTTTGCTATTTCGGATACACGCTCCTCTGGCAACCATCCAAACTCTCCCGGAAGACATACTAATTCACCAACAGATTTTTGCATTGATTTAGGAATTCCATTAGTAATCCAATCTAATTCAACTATTTCTGGTGGAGGATCTATTAAACTAGGGATGCCTTTTGGAAGAGGATCTTGATTNAATCTNGAAATTGCTCTCTCTATTGATTCTTTATTATCAAAATTAATTGATTTGTTNTTAGAAGAATGTTGAGTTTTTTCTTGACGTGCTCGGCTACGTCGTCTGTCGCGATTGTTTTTTGGCTCAGAACGATTGCTCAACAGATGTGGGATATTGAGTAAGTCCATGAACCCACCGAGCGAAAAAGAAAAAATCTCAGATTTAATTATGTAAATGATATACCAGGATCTAATGGGAAAGCTACTTTCGCCTTTCCTGCAACATCTTCGCCTTCTCCTACAGCATAGATAAATATTGACTGTAGGTCCAATTCTTTCAATAAAAATTCCTCATTAGATCTTAAAAATTCTGATTCATTTAATGAAGAGATTATTAGTTTCTTATCATTATCTGACCATGTAAATNCCCTTCCTCTCTTTTTCTTNCTACCCATAGTCAAATTNTTCCATGTTTGAAATAATTCTGCNCTAAGTTCATCTTTTGCAAATATTGANAATNTTTTTAGATAATTTATTCCTTCTTTTTTGAAATTAAAATCTTCTTTTTCTAATTTAATAACTTCCTTAGCTAAGGTTTTTTTCCATTCTGGAGATGTTTGGAGAGTCAAGGTAGTAATTTTTTGATCAGAATGCCGCTGAGCTAACCCTTTGACATTTCTAGCAGAATCTATTACACCTCTAAGATATTCTTCTTGAGCCANTATATAAGAATCANTNTCATGTTCAGTTATCTCAGGCATAATATANGATGATAAAAATCCATCTTCNTTCAATCTATGCCANAATTCTTCTGCAACATGAGGTGTGACTGGAGATAGCATAGGTANCCATCCTTTGATAAATGATTTAGCAATTTGGTGATTATTNCCACCTCTTCGACAATACCAAGACCAATCTGAAAGCATTGAAAAATGACTTAACATTACACCTTCACGAATTCCGACATTAGACATTGATTTTATCCATAAGGTTTGATTTTTACGCAATTTGGCTAGAAGCCAATTATCCATTTTACTTTCTATATTTTTCATATTTAAACCATTATTTATGGCTTCAATTATTGAATTCATTTGTCTATTATTNGCCTCTAAAACACTATCAGACCAATCCATNCCTGCTTCTGGATTTGCACCAAACAATATGAACAATCTTACAGTATCTGCNCCATATATTTCTATCATATCNCCAGGGCTAACTGTATTGCCCAGTGATTTNCTCATCTTNGANGATCGAGAATTTAATTTATCATTACAAGTAGGGCATGATTTATCGAAATAATCTACATGATAATCAATATTGCATCTGGAACAGAATGGTGTTGGAGAATTTAACATGCCTTGACAAACTAATCTTCCAAATGGCTCACCAGTAGAAATTAACNCTTCATCTCTTANAATTTTAGTAAAAAAGCGTGCATAAAGAAGGTGCATGACTGCATGCTCAATACCTCCAATGTACAGATCTATGCCACCTTCCATCCAATAATCAGTAATTTCTTTATCAAAAGGAGATATTTCATTATTGGAATCNCAATATCTCATAAAGTACCAAGAAGAGTCGTAAAAGGTATCCATCGTATCTGTTTCCCTTTTCGCCATTTTACCACATTCAGGGCAAGTAACATTTACAAAATCGGAATGTTGGTCCAAAGGATTGCCACTTTGATTTTCTGTAAATACAACATCTAATGGTAGCTCAACTGGTAAGGACTCTTTTGGTACTGGAATCACTCCACATGAATCNCAATGTATCATAGGGATTGGCGTACCCCAAAATCTTTGTCTTGATAAAAGCCAATCTTTGAGNCTATATTGTGTAGTTCCTTCTCCTAATTTTTCTTTCTTTAATGATTCAATAACAGCATTTTTTGCTTNTTCACCCGAAAATCCATCAAATCCATCGATTGGTGAATTAACCATCGGACCATATCCTTCAAATGCTGAAGTTAGTGGTTCTTCAGGGTCATCGTTTTGTTTTACTATCAATACCCTTCTAATTGGCAAATTATATTTTTTAGCAAAGTCATAATCTCGCTGATCATGGCCTGGAACTGCCATAACTGCGCCNGTACCATATGAAGATACTACAAAATTTCCAGCATATATNGGAACTTCTTCTTTACTTAATGGATTGATNGCGTACTTTCCAAGAAATACNCCTTTTTTCTCTTTTAACATATTTATACGTTCAAATTCAGACATTCTTAGACATTCTTCTTTTAATTTTCTCCAATCTAATTCCCATTCAGTATTCTTACATAATTCCTCGCACAATGGGTGTTCTGGTGAAAGAGTAACAAATGTTGCTCCAAAGATGGTATCTGGCCTGGTCGTAAATACTCTAATTTTTGATTCATGGTCACATATCCTAAAATCTATGTGTGCACCATAAGATCTACCAATCCAATTTCTTTGCATTGTTTTTACATTTTCAGGGAATGTAATATTATCGAGTTCATCAAGTAATTCATCAGAATAATCTGACATTTTTAGAAACCATTGTGACATGTCTTTCTGAATTACTTCTAACCCACATCTCCAACAACGATTATTTTTTACTTGTTCATTTGCTAATACTGTATCACATTCATTACACCAATTAACTGGTGCGGATCTGCGCTCAACCAATCCTCTTTCATTAAACATTAGGAAAATTTCCTGATTCCAACGATAATAATTAACATCGGAAGTTGCTAAAAATCTATTCCAATCGTAAGAATAACCCATTCTTTCTTGGTCTTTTCGAATACTGGCAATATTTCTATGTGTTACATTATGAGGATGCCCATTTTCTTTCTTTGCTGCGTTTTCAGCAGGCATTCCAAATGAATCATATCCCATAGGATAAAGCACATTTTTCCCCATTAAGCGTTGAAATCTAGCCATAGAGTCCCCTATAGAATAATTACGTACATGGCCCATGTGCATATTTCCTGAAGGATAAGGGAACATTTCTAAACAATAAAATTTAGGTTTAGATAAATCTATTTCTGACTCAAAAATTTTAGCTTTGGCCCATTCTTTTTGCCAATGTAATTCAGAATTTTGAACATCATATATCATTCCATCATCCTCAATTATTAATTTTTCAATAGTCTAAATAACTTATAATTTTTTATTAATTAAAAAAAGACAAGATGTGGCCGTGCAAACAGTCATTCTTGTCAAACATAGCCACATATTATATCTGATTTGAACTATCCCCCTTTGATTACACCATCACACCTATCTCCAATAGTCGTCTGGACATAATTAATGCTAAAGGACGGGGAGTTTGATATTGACATTAGAGGTGATGGAATAGAAGTCTGGGTTACTCAGATGGGAGATTTTATGAATATGAATACTGCTATCATCGATAGAACTAACAAAGTAGTTGTAATAATTGACCCATTTGATTCAGAAAGGTGGTTTAATGTACTAAAGAATGAAGATTTATGCCCAACACATTTACTATATACACATACACATCGAGACCATACTTGGGGGTATAAAAAAATGTTAGAATTAGT
>NHGE01000069.1 GCA_002172375.1 Euryarchaeota archaeon TMED129
TGTGCTCTGAAACTATTGCTATTAATGGATCATCGTCGAAACCAAGAGAACCAAAATCTACCATTGCATCGCCTTCTGGTAAACTATCAATTGACGTATCTTCTTTTTCTAAATTTGCTTGATTATTTTCATATACATCGAATAAATTCCTCTGATTAGGGTCAGTTATTACTGCTTCTCCAGCAACTTCTCTTTGCCTCTTTAATCTCTTCACCAAAGTTTCAATACGATGCAACCTTTGTTCCAAACGCAATCTTTCTCTTCCAAGGTGCCCTTCAACCAATTCCAATTCATCTAGAGCCCTTTCATCTAACCATTTTGACAAATCCCAATTCGGATCTAATCTTAACATCGTTTCCCATAATCTTGCAACAGAATCAGGAAGAACCCTAACATCGATGCGAGAAGACTCTTTTCTATCTCTTGGCCCGTGTTCCATAACTACCTATCGTGGTCGACCGTCTATCAATTATCGCATCGCTCATTAGATTCATTGAAGGAGTTGAAGTGATAAATGAAGTCGTTCTGCCGAGACACATGACTGCCTACCGTCTGACCGTTTTGCCCGGAGATGGTACTGGAAAAGAAGTTGCTAAAGAGGCACAAAAGATTTTACAAGTTTTTCAAGCATATAGCCCACTCGATTTTGATATAACTGAAATTCCTTGTGGAGGAGAATATTATTTAGAAACTGGGATGGAATGGCCAGAAGGATCATTTGAACATTGTAGAGATAATTCTGATGCAATTTTACTAGGCGCAATAGGTTGGCCAGATGCAAAATTACCCAATGGTGACAATGCGGGAGGTTCAGTAATACTTGGTCTTCGTTCCGGATTGGATTTGTATGCAAATATCCGTCCAGTTAAATTATATGCAGGTGTGAATCATAAAATACACGGAAATTATATGCAAGTTTGGAACTCTAAATTAGTGGATATGGTACTAATTAGAGAAAATACAGAAGGCTTGTATCATCCATTACTTAGACGTTCAGCATTAGCTGCAGCTGGCAAGAGTCCCGATGAACCAATAATAATTGAAAAATTTCCAGGATTGGAAGGAGAATTTGCATGGGATCCAAGACCAATTTCTAGACAGGGCAGTCAAAGAGTAATAGACTTTGGATTCAAATTAGCTAATCGTCGAATGGAAAAAACTGGGATTCAACAAAAAGTTACCTGCGTCGATAAAAGTAATGTAGCCAAAGGATGTAGACTTTTCAGAAAAGTATTCCAAGAAGTTGCATCAGAATATCCAGAATTACAAACACATGAGGCATATATTGATGCTTTTACTATGTGGCTTATCCGGAGTCCTGAAGATTTAGATGTTGTAGTTTTACCGAATATGTTTGGAGATATTGCGACAGATCTTGCATCAGTATTACAAGGTGGATTGGGCATGGCAGCTAGCGCTAATATTGGCGAAAATCATATGTTATTCGAACCCGTTCATGGATCTGCACCCCAACATGCCGGTAAGAACATTGTAAATCCAATAGCAACAATATCTTCTGTTCAACTAATGTTTGATAATTTAGGATTTAAACATGATGATAAAGATGCGATATTGTGTGCCGAGATACTTGATAGGGCTATTTCAGAGCATTTAGCTGAAGGTAAAATAATTACTTATGATCTAGGAGGAAATTCTTCAACATCAGAAGTCGGCACTGCAATTGCAGATAGATGTATTCTAATATTAAAAGAGACCTTTAACAATTAATTAGAATTATTGTTAAACTATTTTTAACCATGATTTGCGCAAAAAATAATAGTATTTTAAAATTTCATGCAATATTTAACTTAGAAATTTCACTCCAGTCATTTCTTCACTTACGCTCCAAAGTCGTTTAGCTGTATCTTTATCTTGAGCCTTTTTGTTAATCTTTGCCTTACCTGTCCGACCCCTCATTTCTATTATTCCAGTTGGGCCCCAATAGATATATTCAGTAGCTATTTGATTTGTTGCGGCAAAGAGAGTGGCCTCTGCACCCCTTTTTGCAGACATAGCAAAAAATACATTCAAAATTCGCCATAGAATCGAGTATCTCTGTAATTCAGTATTAGAATATCCTGGATGACTAGCAAGGGAGATTGTTGAAAATCCGCCAGCCTTTAAGCGACGATCTAATTCTATTGCAAAACATAAATTAGAAATCTTACTTTGTGAATAAGAACCCCATTTACTATATTTTTTCCTCTCACTGTTTAAATCATTGAAATCAATAATTCCTGGATTATGTGCTATGCTTGAAACAGTTATTATTCGCCCATTATCATTTTTTTCTAGAAGAGGAAGTAGTAAACCAGTCAGAGCAAAATGACCTAGATGATTTGTACCAAATTGCAACTCAAAATTATTTTTTGTTTTTGAATAAGGAGGAATCATTACTCCTGCATTATTAATTAAGATATCTAATTTATCATTCTCGCTTATGAATTTGTTTGCAAAATACTTGATATTATCCAAATCTGCCAAATCCAATTGATATAATTTGATATTTGCTTTCGGGAAATCTTTGAGTATTTTATTTCTTGAATCTGAAGCCTTTTCCAAATTTCTGCATGCCATTACTACAATAGCACCTTTAGAGGCTAATCCATACGCCATATGATAGCCGATTCCGGTATTAGATCCAGTAATAATTACAACTTTATCAGTTTGATCTTCCATCATTTTAATTTTCCAATTCATTAATTTCATCTCTTTATTTTCTTTTCTTTTATTCCAAATAAGAACCGTGTAACTCTATTACGTCGTACTACTTCAAAAAAAATCCAACAGGTCAATATTACAAATAGAGTTGAAAAGACTATTGCAGGGTAATTTTTGAGGCCAAAATCAGTTGATAATCTTAGTCCAGCAAATGTAAGTGGCATATGTACGATGTAGAAGGGATAAACTCCTTGATTTAGATACGCTAAGTTCTTACTCGGTTTATTGAGAAAAAATGAACCCCATGAGAATATTGTCAGACACCAAAACCAAGAATGAAAACTGTGGATCAAACATGCAAAAATTGTCATTTTATCATGTATTATGCCATTTTCTAACCAACCGCCATCAATGTAAGGAATACCGGTTCTGTGTTGCTCTAATCGAATCCAAACAAAAATAAATGTTAGTAATAAAGTAATCACTGTGATATTCAAACGCTGATTTTCTAAAAAATTGTAATAGTATTCTTTTGCAACTATACAAATATATCCAAAGGCAAAAAAGACAAAGAACCAAAACCATTCATACCCAACACCAATATATCCTGGAAACCATGGCTTGAATAGTATTTCAGTTAATGATAGAATAAGTGGTAAAATTAATAGGACACCCGCACACATNGGAATCGTAAAAAAAGATTGAACAAAACGTGCCATACCACCTTCTGGATTTTTACTTACATAATGNAAAATTGGAGTCATAAATAGTGAATATTGAAATAAATTCCAAAGAAACCAAAGATGACCTAGTGCAATCAATTTACCAAATATTGGTATCCAAAAAACTAGAGATCTCCAAATAATCCCTTCAAGAAATGAAATTGAAAGACTTATTGGNTCAAGCTTTTCATCTCCAAGAATTATTGAACCAACAAAGCCCATAGTCCANGCACCAAAAAACATNGGAATTAGCAAACGTTGACNCCGCTCTTTGAGAAATGTCTTCCAAGTCCGACTNTTGAAAGCAAATGCAGTACCCATTCCTGATATCATGAATAACGCNGCAAGTCGCCATTGGTGCATCCAATGCAAAATCATGCTAGTAAAAGTAACTGATTCAGCGCTGTAGTCATTACTTTCATCTATGAATTCAAGCTCATTTTTATCTCTTATTTCTTCAACATTAGGATTAATCTCTGCGCCATAGGTTGACCAATATATTCCTATTGCAACATGAAAAGGAATTAATAGTCCAAAAAGAATAACTCTTAGCCAATCAATATCATAACGTCTAATTGTTTTTTTTAATAGNGGAGAAGGAACTTCTAAATTTTCAGAAATCAACCTATCGCCACCATATTAAACATCTGTCAGAGTAATTAAATTAAATCTTATTTATCAATATTTAATTAAATGATAATTTTAAGATAAAGTTATTTGAAGATTTCATTGCCCCTTTACATGGTAAAACAACCTTCATTGTTCAATCCTGTTTTGATTGCAGGTTGTTTAATAATTCTAACTGGTTTTTCAATCCGAGCTTCTTTCGGAGTATTTCAAATACCNATAGAAGAAGAATTTGGTTGGTTAAGGGCCGAATTTAGCCTTGCCATAGCCATTCAAAATTTGGCTTGGGGNATTGGAGCACCAATATTTGGAGCAATAGCTGANAAAATAGGAGATCGTAAATCAATTGTTATCGGAGCATTGTTTTANTCTCTTGGNTTAGTTTTAACAGCTGGTGCAACCACACCTATTGAATATCAAATATATGAGGTATTAGTTGGTTTTGGTATTGCAGGAACTGGTTTTGGAGTTGTACTTGCAGTCGTTGGCCGAGCAAGTGCCCCTGAACATAGATCTATGAGTTTGGCAATAACAACTGCTGCTGGTTCTTTAGGCCAAGTAGTTGGTCCAATCGCTGCTGTTGCACTTCTAAACTTAGTCTCTGTACAAACTGTTTTCCTCATTTTTGCTATATCAATACTAACAACTTTATTTTTATTACCTTTAATGAAATCTCCTGCACCTACTTCTAAAGAGCAACTAGAAGAGAGTATGGGNGATATCTTAAAATTAGCNTTCAAAGACCCTTCATTTTCTATGGTTTTCATAGGATTTTTTTCCTGTGGCTATCAATTAGCATTTATAACAGCACATTTNCCTGCNCTTNTCACTGAAATGAGCTCACCAATAGACCCATCTGGTTGGTGTGGGGATTTAGGGATAGAAACTACAGCTGCTCTTGGGGGATTTTCTATTTCTGTAATTGGTTTCGCTAATATAATAGGAACTTTACTTGCAGGATGGGCTGGTAAAAGATTTCCTCGAAAGTGGATATTATCTGGAATTTATGCAGGACGCTCTATAGCAGCAATATGGTTTATTTTGACGCCCATTACACCCAATTCCATTCTAATATTTTCATTTGCTATGGGATTCCTTTGGCTTGCTACAGTTCCATTAACTAGTGGATTAATTGCACATATTTATGGTTTAAAATATATGGCAACCCTATATGGAATAGTATTTTTTTCTCATCAATTAGGTAGTTTTACTGGNGTATATCTTGGAGGAATACTTTACGATATTCATGGCTCATATAATTTCGTATGGTGGGTAGGNATAGCNGCAGGCATAATTTCTGCTCTAATACATATACCAATTCGTGAAGAATCCCGATTAAAAAATCTGAATAAAGTATAATTATTCAGCATATTCTGGTTGCTTGATTCTAATTATAGAAAATGTAAATAAAATAATAAATAAACTACCAATGACCATATTCCACTCAATCAACTTTTCAAAAAACATTANAATTAGAAATGAAAACATCAAAAACATTAGCAGAATAATATGAATTAAAGGAGCACCCTTTAATCTTGGATCTAAGAAATTATAAATATAGACNCCGGCTAAAAANACATATAATCTCGCCCAAAAAACATAAATTATGCCAAAAATTATTGGTAAAGAAAAGTATCTCCAATCCATTTCCATATTATTTATAATCAATGCAATTCCTAATATTATAACATTCAAGTTATGCATAACTATTTCATACCAATAAAATAAATGANCAATATNNTTGCCTCTNTCAAGCTCATTATCTATAATATGAAAAGAAACAACAAATGTCACCAATATTGCACAACTATATGCTGTAGCAAAAAGTGCAGGACTAGAAATAAGCATCCAATCAGGAACTTCATTACCAGAAATGTGAATCCATGATGCTATAGCAGAAATTGCAAAACTTATGCCAAAAAGTCCAAAATGCCACATTGTAAAAGCCGCGAGACGAGTTATACCTGATGAATGTCTTTTGCGATTAATTCGTTCTTCAAAGTAAAGAGGGTAATCTGGAGACCCCTTAGGATCTAATGCCACCCATGCTAAGGTCACTAAGCTTAGTATGGCACATAAAGTTCGAAATATTGCAAGCATTTCATCCGATAAATAATTTGAAGAGACAACAGAATCCAGTGCCGGTATATCTAGTAATAAATTACTGTAAAAAATAAACATTAAAGTAACAAATAGTACAAAAATTGTTATTAGAGCTGTTTCAATATGCATATCTTTTTTACCATAATTGATTAATTTAGGCATTTTGATACTACTCATCGTATTCTATGATTGACTATCAGTATTCAGTTATTTGTACAATTCGTTTTAGAATTATATTGAATAAAATCATTATTTTTAACAAATCATATAAAACTATAAAATATGAACTAGTTAGTAGTAAATGTGCAACAATATGTTATAGGCATTATTTTGTTATCAATAGGAATTTATCTTTTCAGAGACCCCGCTGAAAAAAAAAGAACAGTAGTTGGACATTATGCATTAGGGATATCAATCAATAACACACGGCTTTACAAAATTTTTGGATTAATTGGAGCAATAATAGCATATTTCACATATGAATCCTATATTGCGTCTTATATTCCATCAGATTTTCCTATACCACAAAGTATCGTGGTTGTATTAATTTTGTTAATTGGAGCATTCATAGCTCGTTCTTTTGTACAGACAACTGAAGATTTTATTTCAGTAGGTGGGCCCACTATTTTATTTGTTTTTAGTTATGACTATTTAAAATTTGAAAGAAATATCGATATCCTAGACTATATTTCAAAATTACCTGCAATTCCGAATATTACAAATGACGTATTGGAATATATTCTGCTATTGATGGTTATTTTCTTGTCATATCTATTTAGAAGAATTTTACGTAGATCCATGCCCATAATTCTTGCTGGATTTTTCTCAGGTCTCTTAATAGCTAATGGTTTAAACATTCTTTTCAAAGGCGTTTTACCAACTTCCCGTCAAGAATTAGAATTACAAGTATCTGGAATAATTGCAATTCTTAGCATTTCATATCAAATTTATTTTAACAGGAAAAAAAGAAATGAAAGGAAAATTAGTAAACAAGAAATAACTCCTAAAAAACCAACTAATATTGAAATCACCTGTCCAGCATGTTTGGAATACACAGTTCATAAAATAATCAATAGAAAGGAAACAAATGATGGTGTTGAAGTATTAATTCAATGCACGGGAAAAAATGTATTTGATACAATCTGTGGTAATTATCAGACTGTAAGCGAGACAAATCAATAAAATTATTTTTTGGAATCATATCTTTACAATCTCATTACCACTATTAACATGCACGATCTTAGGAATATGTTCCTTTACTTCTTCTCCATTCAAAATAACATATGTACATAAAATTACCAAATCTCCAGAATTTATCAAATGTGCAGCAGCTCCGTTGATACATATTTCTCCTGAACCTCTGGGTGCTTTTATTGCATATGTTTCCAACCTAGATCCATTTGTTATATCTAAAACTTGCACCTTTTCCCATTCGACTATACTTGCTGCATCCATTAGATTTTCATCAATTGAAATTGATCCTATGTAATCCAAATTTGCTTCAGTTATAACTGCTCTGTGTATCTTTGAATTAAGTAACTGCCTACCATTGACCATGTTACATTGCCGTTTACTTTTTAATTTAATAATAGCCATCCTGTAATCACAAATTATATTTTTTTGATGATACTAAAACATCGAATTGATACAATAAAACAAAATCAATCAATTTATTCATAAATGATAATAAGTCGTAAAGGAGTACTTAGGTGATTGTAGTGAGAACAAGATTGACAAATGATGTAAATATACAAGCCAAAAAGAAAACCCTCTCTGCAATATTTTTAGTTTCAATAATGATTTTCAGTACCCAAATGTATTCTTTCCAAGATTTTGATACCAAATCGGATTTAGTTAATGACTCAGAATCTCCTAACAAATCTCTTCTCCAACAGACAACTTTACCAGCTGAAGAGCCAAATGGCCAATCGTTAGAATCACAAAATACAGATTTTTTTAACCATCCAATGTATACAGATATTTTTTACAACGATCCGGCATCATACTATGGAAAGATTTCTGATCCATCCGCTCTTTCATTAAATCCAAATTATGAATTTTATTTAGAAGAGACTAATACGGGCGATCACGACAATGATGGTATTAGCGATCTAAATGATTTGGACGATGACAATGATGGAATAAGCGATCTTATTGAGAGATTTGATGGTTGCTACGGCACAGATCCTTTTGATCATGATAATGATGGCATCACTGACGAGTTTGACTGGGATGATGATAATGATGGAATCTTAGAAGGGCCAATTGATTGGGATGGCCAGGGATCAGATCCAAAAAACGTGTCTTCAGATAGATACATAATACCCACCACTATTCATCCATGGACTCTTACTGAGGTGGGGGTTGGTTATTT
>NHGE01000011.1 GCA_002172375.1 Euryarchaeota archaeon TMED129
TCCCAATGACGGTAGTCCGGTGTTATCGAAGAATAACATCCCAGTCAGGCCTGCAATTACTGTTAGGCCTGAAAAAAGAATTGCCCTTCCAGCAGTTGCACTCGTCATTGCGATAGCAGTCCTCTTGTCATGCCCTCTACCCAATTCCTCTCTGAATCTGTTTACTATGAACAGCGAATAATCAACACTCAGCCCAATACCTAGCAAAGATACGATATTTACGGCATAAACTGTGAGATCATCGACAACGTACGTAAGGCCATGAATTATACCGACCGCTGCTATCACGGTGTAGATTCCAGACAGCGCCGGTAGACTTGCAGAGACCACGGTACCGAACACAAACAATAGAATGAGTATAGTCAAAGGAGCCGAGATTAATTCCGCTCTCAACAGTTCTTCTTTGAGAACCAGATCGAAAGTGATGTCAATTGCCAAATTGTCTGTTAGGTATTTTTCCATTCCCTCTGGAGCATTATCTGGTAGCTCTATATCCTGATAAATGTCCTTCAGAAGGAGCTTAGAGTCCTCTCTGTTCATGTTTACTTTGACATATACTCTGGACCATGAAGAGTCGACACTACTTACTAACGTAGATCGATTTGCTTCATTCGTCTCCCAAGGAACTTCTAGGTCGATGTTCTCATTTGTAGCAAGCACCTCTATGGTCGACAGAATAGCAGAGATTACCTCCCCATCATCATAAGCATGACCGGGATGATGGAATAGAACGTAGAAGGACTCGAAAGCCGTTTCGTTAGGGTCAGAGAAACCTTCTCCGGCCGCTTCCCACCCATCAACAGATTCCAGATCTCCTTCTCCATAACCCTCGATATATCGTGGCTCTAGTGTGATCATGTAACCTAAACCGGTGCAAAGTAGCAAGGAGCATATTAACACGACATGTGCATTATCATAAACAAACCCGCCCATTTTAAAATAAAGGCGATTCTCTAATCTGGCAGGGTCAGTAGCACCTTCCATAATACCGGCCTAATACTGGGGTATTTGAATTATTGATTACATAGTTTAATCTAAGTGTAATTTTAAAATCTAGTGTAAATTTAATAACATGTTGTAATCGTTTTCACTATTTTATTTATTAATATATACAATCCCAGAAAATTTAGGTGGAAGTTTTGAGTAAAGGAAATAATGAGAAGAAATTTCATTTTTCTCATTTAAGAGCAGCAGTTTATCAAAAAACACCAAGACCATTGTTACCCAGCAAGCCAAAAATTTTGACTTTGTTAATTTCAATTCAACTTATTATGTTAATAATATCACCAGTTTGGAGAACATATCGCTTTTCCTGGATTATTCTAGGAGCATCAATTCCAGTTGCAGGATGGTTATTTATGAGATGGAGAATTTACTCTTCAGTTTTTATCACTCCTTCCAGAGAATTAACAAATATTACAGACAGTCGCTGGCATGCTTTTACCTTTTTGGGATGGGGTAATGAAACTTTAAAAGCACATTATTTAGAATCTAATATTGGTAGTAAAGATGTAATCTTATATCTCCATGGTTATAATTCTAGTTTGGGAAGAGGAGAATCTAGGTGTCAACATATGAATACTATGGGTCCAAATATTTTTAGTTTAGATCAACGAGGATTTGGAGAACAAAAGGGAAAACATGAGTGGACTATTTTAAAAGTAATAGCAGATATTGAATTATTATTGGAAAAAATACCTGATATTTTAGGACATACTCCTGAAAAATTATGGATATACGGACATTCTATGGGGGGTTTTCTTACAATTCGACTTTCGTCACATTCATCGGGCTGGTGGGACAAAGCACTCAGAGGTATTATTTTAGAATCTCCAGCCACCTCTTTTCCTCTTATTATCGAAAAAAAACTACCTGGAAGAGCTGTGATGGCAAATTCTTGGGTCAGACATATTCTTAGACGTGAATATCAACGCATACATCCAGATTTGAATGTAGGTTATGCCAACGCACAAATACCTTTTTGGGGAGTGCCCAAGGTACCAATATTGGTAATTCAGGCAGGAAATGACGAAACCCTTGGCAATGATCATTTTGAATTACTGAAACAACACTATCAGGATATTTCAGAAATACATGTTTTAGATTCTATGCCTCATACATCGGCAATAGATTCAATTGAAAGAAGAAAAATTTTCGAAAAATGGTTTTCAAATCAAATAAATTCATAGAAACTACATATTCAGGAGACTTTTATCAATATTCTTCTATTCAGTTCTTGTGCATCCCCGACTATTCCAAACCCAAACTCTTCTTCTAAAGATCTTGAGATTAATTTGAAATCACTATCTCTAGTTGCAATAATTACCTTTCCTACTTCTGGATTAATATTATTACATAATTCAGCCGCATAACGCATTATTTGCATATCTCCTCCTTCAGGATAAATCTCCTCACCTTTTATTTTACTCCTCTTTGAATTATCCTCTCTACTCATTTTTTGTTTCGTTATCTCTTCGAATATATCTTTATGTTGTATCATAAATTTTTCTAACTCAATTTCTTTCATTCTTTCTTTATCAATTCTGCAATCCCAATTACCAAATTCTTTGCAAATTTGTTTTATTTTTTTATCAAGTAATGTTATAGTTATTTTTTCGTTCCATGTTTTGGAATTTATATATACATTTTTAGAAAATAATTCTAATACATTCTCAGGAGTTTTGACTCTATTCAAAAATTCTGCCCTTACCATTGGTGGAATATTCATAAACATCATTTTTTCTTTACTCCTTCTTCTTAGCATCCAATGGAATGACCTGTCCCCAGTCCAGTTAAGACTTCCAAAACTATCGCCAGACATTTCCCGCAATAAATCATCTTTTAAAGTATCAATCAGAATATTTGTATCTACAATAACTACCGGTTTTAGTGAAAGATTGCGTAACATACTTCTTTCTTTTATTGGTATTGATTGACTATGTTGTACGAACATGGCACCAGCAACCCTTTCTAACGTAGTCTTATTATTTTCTGATAAATTAGGGGAGGAAATCGCGCGTTCTAATTTTCGTAGTCCTCTGATGGGTGCATAATCTGCAATTTGATTTGCTATTGATTGGATCTCATAAATATCCTTTTTTTCTCTAGACATTTCTTGTTCAAATTTTAAATCAAGCTCTGATCGATGTGTATTTTCTATTCTTTGCAATCCACGTATTGCCGCCTTCACTCGCCCTTGGAAGGGAGATTGTGGTAGCGGAGGATCCAATTCTTCTGGATATCGCATAAGAAGCTCTAAAGCTTCTATTTGCGCTTCCCTACTCTCTTTAATATCTAACATTTCAGATTTTACTTCTTTTAATGCATATTCATGTAGTCTATTTCTTGCCTTATCTTTTTTGTTTCCCACTTCGTCGTTACAAACGTTGAGATATAATTGAAATCTTTCTGTCACTGAGGCGGATAGTGCAGGTTTTGAATTGATTAGATTTACGGAATTGTTCCATCCTCCACCATGTGCATAAGATATTAGTGCCTTTCTCATAATTAATGCATATTTTTCAAAATCATGTTTTATTTTTTTCGCAGCATCTTGATATTCTCTTGCGGCCTGAATGTAATTTCCTTGCGAACTTTGTATTGTAGCCTTAATAAGTCTAGAATCTAGACTATTATTGTCATTTTTTCTATACCATTTTTCCAAGGGAATTATTCCTTCAGCAATTATTTTTCCATGCTCAATAATCATTTCAATCACAAATTTTACATTCTGCATAGAAATATTATCTTTAGAAGTCATTGAAATCAAACTACGATTCGCATCTGCAACCCTATCTGACATACCACTTTCTATATCCATTGCAATTCTATTTAGCAATAAAGAATCACCTAGGGATTCAAACAACCGTCTCTCCAAATAATCTAAATTTGCAATCTTTATTGAATCTTCTAGTTTTTGTATTGATTTCGCACTAACTCTACTATCGCCTTCAGGAGATAATGCCCTACGCACTTCATTTAGAGCCAATAAACCATCTGAATCCAATTTTTGATTAATTATACTCATATCTCTTGGAATACCATCAAGAAGAGATATGAGTGCCTTAGATGCCTCGGAAAGAACCAAATCTTCAGGAGAATCAGTAATTGATTTCAACGCACTGTCTCTTAAGCCTTCTAATTCATTGGTTATATTTTTTGCATTTTTTGCACTAATCATGTGCCAAATCATTAATACACGTTCTGGATAAACTTTAGCTAATGATACATTCTCTACCAAAACTTTTGCCAGACTTTCAATATCAGCAACATCGGTAAAAACATCTAAAATATCACTCATATATCTAATCGAATCAAACTGCAAAACCCTGTTTGCCGCTTTAATTCTTATTTTTTTATTACAGGTCGAATCTTTTGCAACCATTAAAAGCCCTTCTTCATCCAAATTATCTAAAGATAGATCTATTATCGCCCCTATATCCTTTTTTGAGTTTATTTTTAATGCAATTTTTAGTTGTTCATTGTTTCTAATCATTAAGTTATTTACTTCATCATAAGCCTGCTCTAATTCATTTATTTCAAACAATTTAAAAACCAATTTCCAGATAATGAAGTCTGGTACTTTCTTTTCTGAATTAGATAAAACATCAATACCAAAACGCAACTCTTCAATAGTAAAATCTCTCTCAATATTCTCAATTTGCTTCCATGCAGTAGTTCTAATTGATTGTGATAATAAATCTTCTTTTTCTATTTTGGAATCTTCTTCCCAATTAGTTAAGTTACCAGCACGTAATTTTAATAATCTAACTTGTTTTTTTGCCACATCAATAATGGATTTTTCAGATATATTGTCTAATACTTCGATAGCATCAATATGTTTACAACAGGCGAGTATCATGCCTTCAACCAATGCCATTTCTTTACTTTGATTTCTTAGAACAGGATCAATCCATTTATTCCATTCTGAAAATCGAGGTTTATTAGTCATATCTTTTTTTATTTTTTGAATTACCTTTAATTGGTCAGTTTTTGCATTAAATGGCAAACTCATATCCAACCACGATTTCAAATCTATTGTATTTTCTGGATCAAAATAGGAACTATTAATCCAAAGCGAAGAATCTTTATGCTTTTTACTATCATGACTTATCTTGAATCTACTAAGTTCAGCAAAAATATTAGCTTCTTTGGCCAATTTATTCCAAACGGGATGTATCCCCTTTTCACAAGATTTTCTTAAAATATCTAAATGTGAATTCCATTCTGAATTCCATGAATTTCCCATTTTTATTTTTTGTGCTATTAAAACAGCCAATTTGTAACCTTTTGACTCTTTAGATAGAATTACATCAGATGGATGCTCTAAATTATCCTCAAAACTCCTCCTAAGTCCCTTTCCGCCCCTCCTTCCAATTTTTTTGTTACGATTTGAATTAATACTTTTGAGATTTCCGAAAGTATCTTCGCTTATTTCTGGTAAACTTTCCTTTTTAGCTGCTAATGCAACCAAAGCTCTCCATTCTTTGTTTAATAGATCCCATGCCGATATCTTTTGAACTCTATTCAGCCTCCTTTTTTTATCTTCACCAGACTGAGACAAAGACTCTAGACATTCAAGAAGATACTGTTCCATCTGAACTCACTAATCAGTGCCCTTTAGCAATCATACATCAATACATCGCCCACATAATCAAATTATACAACAGAGAACTCAAGTCATACACACCTACCGAGTTATATGAATGTCATATTGGGTGTTGTGATTCTCCTTCACCCTATTGCCGCTTTAATATTAATTTGGATATTTATGAAACAACGAAAATGGAGACAAAATAAGTTTTTTTTACAAGAGCAAAACTATCAAATTTCACTTGAAATGCATAGATCAAATGGAAATAAATTAATGCTCGGAACAATATTTGTGGTTTTTTTGGCGGTTGTTGCAGAATTTTTTCGAGCATGGATTGATAATGTCCCAATTTATAGTTATATGATGCCTAATAATTTTCATGCTTCCGGAGGTTTATTGGGAGTAATATTAATGTTTATCCTTTGGAGGTCTGGACATTCAACAAATAAAAAAATAGGCACAGATTCTTTTTCTAGAACTAGAAATTTACATGGAAGGATTGGGGATATTATGTCCATACTTGTAATTATTCATGCCTTTTTAGGATTTTTATATCTTTTACAAATAATTTAAAATATTTTCACTCCACATTCTAATCCATTCATTTAAATTATCCTCGATATCTTTCTTATTCATCTTTCTTTTATTTGATTTCTGTTTTTCAATAATTTTAATTCTGCAACCACAAGCATTAGGATGGCCACCTCCTTCTGAATCAAACCTCTTCGCTAATTTTGTTAAATCATAAATGCCCCCCTTTTTATGCAAAAATGAATTAGTATAGAAAGAGGCCGAAACCGGGTATTTTGGATAATCTTGAAACGAAGCACCTAAATTTCCATGTATTACAATACATGCATCACATTCGTTACCAGCCATTGCAGTTATACTATAACCATTTGAGCGGATTCCATATCCTTCAAAATTCACTATGGCTAACCTATTAATTATCTTCATCTCATCTTTTATTATTTCCATAATTTTATGCTGCTCTTCCCTTTTTTCAAATAAAAGAGGCATGATACTATCATCTTTTAAAATGGCATTCACCGATAAACCATTTTCTAATAACTTCAAAATATGTAATGCAATTCTTGAATCATCAGCAATTATTCTCCCTAACCATAATACATTATTTTCTGAAAGATATTCCTCTTTCGATATATTTCCACTATCGAATTTATCAACCCATAATAACAATTCATCCAAATCAGTAAGATCTAGTTCCGTGGATATAATATTGTATGCTATTCGAGATGCTGAAGGAGAATCCTCCCAAGCCACAATTCCTTCAATGTCCAAATCTTTATCGGGTTTATTAGATTGATGATGATCGATATTTAATCCACAATTAGCACGATATGGTAAATCACAAATTGCAGTATAAATATCTATTTTTTCATCTAATTTNCCCGACCTTAATTGTCCAGGTTGTGTGAATATTATCTCGGCATCTTTCCAATATCTCTTCAATATCGCTCCTGCAACCACNCCATCTAGATCAGTATCTGTAATTATACGTTTTATATCTAATGATAAAATTTTTTTATACATTTTTTCACATCTTGATTATAATTTACAGTAATTTTTTTGAACGAATAACAAATAATATTTATATTTTTTAATCATTTATAGAAAATTACGATATGTAGACCCTTCTTCGAAAGAACCATGGAGACATCATGNGGATTCATATTGATTAATTATGATAGTATATTGCTTCTTCAATACCCACAAGGTCATTGGAGTTTTCCAAAGGGCCATATAGAAGAGCAAGATGAAAATCACCATTCTACAGCCTTGAGAGAACTAACAGAAGAAACNGGAATAAAAGAAATAGAGATAGTTGNTGGTTGGAATGCTCGTACAGAATACACATTCAAACGAAAAGGAAAGGANATTTCTAAAGAGGTATACTGGTATTTAGCCGAAACGGAAGAGTTAGATGTTGCATTATCTCACGAACATACTAATTATTTATGGTTAAATTTTGATGATGCTAAAAACCAACTAACATTTGATCAAGAAAAAGAGATAATCAATTCCGTTTATATTTTTAGAACGGATTCCGGGCTTCCAGTTTAATCATTTTTTGTCCTCATTCCAAGAGGCGTCCACAAAACCTCTTCTTCTTTACATTTTGCACTTATCCATCTTCCCATAACAAACATCCAGTCTGATAAACGATTCAAGTAAGAAATTATTTCAATTCTTACCGCTTCTTTTCCATCATTTTCTAGCATCAAACAAGCAATTCTTTCAGCTCTTCTAGCCACAGTCCGAGACACATGTAAACTTGCCACAGGCGCAGATCCAGTTGGCATAATAAACGACTCTAANGGTTCTATATCTTCAAGCCATTTATTCATTTCTTCAACTAATTTATCTCCTTCATTTTCACCTATCAGNGCCATCATTGANGGNAGTTTTCCNGGNGTACAGGCACATTCTCCTCCAATATCGAATAACTCTTGTTGTACTCGTCCCAAAACAATATCAAGAGATTTTTTTACTTCATCAGATGCCACCCCGAATCTTTTTAATTCCATTCTAACAATTCCAAGTTGAGAATTCAATTCATCAATAGTACCGTACATCGCAACTCTCGGGTTTCCTTTACTCACTCTAGAACCATCTAATAGTGAAGTTTCTCCTTTATCTCCTCCTCCAGTATGAACTCTTGTTATGCGAACCATTACATATCTGCGAGAGCCTCTGTTATTTTGAATAGTTCGTGTCAAAAACTATAAAGAAATTTCATTAAGTGAATTTTTTATTATTTCGGTCCAAGACTCATCTAATGCAGACCATCCTCCGTCCTTTTCCAATTCTAATAGATGTTCAGAACCNTTTTCCTCATCTCCAATTTTTTCATATATTAAGAATAATGCTGCATGACTCATAGTATTAAGCCACGGATCATTCATATCCCACGATTTTTTAAAATGCTCTATTGCACCATTTTTCCCATAAATCAANCCTCTTTTTATTTGTCTTAATCCAGATTTTGACCATGAGATGCCAGGAACGCCTACCACCAAACCCCTAAAAGCAAGATAAATTTCTAACATCACAATTATAGAAGCTATTATGAATGACATTATTTGTTCATTCATTGATGAATTAACCCAATCAACAGTCAACAAATCAATTGCACCAATACATAACAATAATCCTCCAAATGGTGCTAAAATCACATCTTGCTTTGTAATGACCATATGCCTTACTCCAATAATTATACCAAAACTTCCATTAATTACAGTTATCAAAGCTGGCAATTCTTCAAGTGTTTCTCTAGGTGCTGTACTTGCAATAGTAAAAATAATGCCGAAAAAAATAATCAAAAAAGCAAACCTTCCTCCAATTTCGGGAAATGGTTGATATCTACTATAATATAGAATAACTCCTCCAATNAAGAAATAAAATAATATCCAAAAATTTAGTGAAATCATTATTCCACCACTTCTCCCTTCCATCCNGGATTCCAAAATTTATCATTATCAAGCCATTCTAGCCATTCTATTGAGTCAGCCTGTAAAAGCCTAAAAGCCCTCCTGTCTAGTCCTTCAAGTAATGAATCAGAAACTTCTCCAATCTTGTTTGCAGCCGTCCATTCTATTTGCATTTCTCTAACTTTTAATTGCCCATCTGTGTGGTTATTGAAAGACTTTTCACAAACCTCTCGCAAATCTTGTAACCACATTCTAGCTCCACGCATATGAGGTTCTTCAACAAAAGGTTTAGTCTTACGTCGACGACGCCAACGACTCATAATGATGTTTCGCAAGAGTATCCGGTCTTGATGCTTTGCGAAATCCTATTACACNGAAGCCTCTGGATATATTTGTGGGCAGAATAATAGTTCATATTTTTGGTAAACCAAAAGATAATAATTTAGCATCAATAATCGACGATTATTCTAACAGAATAATTTCTAGGGGAATAATAGTTAAGATTTATTCTGATAAAAAAGATAATAATAATTATGAAAAATATTTAACTAATCTCAAAGGTAATTTGATAATTTTAGATGAAAANGGAANTCAGAAAACAAGTAAGGAACTATCTNACTTAATATCACAAATATCACTTGGTAATGAAACAGTAAATTTTGCCATAGGCCCTCCTGATGGATTTAGCAATAAACTGAAAAATATATCAATCACACAAATATCACTTTCAANGATGACATTAACTCATGAAATGGCAGCATGTATACTATTAGAGCAAATATATAGGGCCACTGAAATTATCCGAGGTGGACCTTATCACAGAGAATAAATTATTTAATTCGNTTTACTGAATTAGATATTATTTTTAAAGCATCTATTAACACTACATCATTATCCCAAAAACCCTCATTATTTTCACCAATAGATACTTCTTCCACCAGCAACTTAGATGCCCTTGAAACCTCATCTACAATGGTCACTGTAGCCTTCCTCGCTGTTCTTGAAAGTGGATTCAAATCAATTACTAATACTTCTTTACCTAGTGCAATCAGTGCTTCGCATCGATCTCCGTCTTCCAAGGGGACTAATACTACATCTGCTTTTTCTATCCCGTCTACACAACATATTGAACGAGGTCCTTCTAATCCAATAATTTTACCTTTACAATTTTCACCTAATATTTCGACATTATTTATTCTTTCTACCCACTCTTTTCCTTTCCATTTTTCAGGAGGTCTTTCATTGGATATTTTTTCTTTATATTCATGCATTAAATCTAACAATTTTGAAATTCTTAACGGCGTTCTGTAGTATATATTTATTTCAATTGGACAGGAAATCATTGCTGCAATTTTTATTAATTCTTCTCCAGCCAAAACTGCTGTATTACCATTTACTGATATTACAGGANTTTTAGCCCTCCTCAGCCTACNTGCAACCTCTTTAATTGATTTTAAAGCGGAAATAGATGTTTTTTCACCAAGAAGATAATCAAAAGCCTCACCTCTTCCATGAGCAATCATAGCCGATTCCGCCAAAAGACCATCTTTGGAAGCCTTTACCAATCTCTCTCTGGAAACTAATGAATTATATCTCGGATGACTTTTTGGTATTTCTGACATCAAAAACCCTCCTTTTCTAATAACATTGATAGATCAATAGGCCTCACTCCTCGATTTAATTTACTAGATGAAATAACTTCAATATCTGTTTTATTCCAATCTTCTAATGAATCAATATCAATACCTCCAGATGCTTCTAAAATACAATATTCACGTAATTTATTTTTTATTAGCTTTTCAGATATTTTTTTAACTGCCTTAGTATCAATATTATCTAATAATAATACAATTTTAATANTCTTTATATTACTTTGTATTTTCCTTTCCCATGCTTTTACGACAATCATTGCCTCATTCATATTTTGTACTTCTACGATAATAAAATCATCAACTTTGGATAAATCTATTTCCTCAATAGTTCTAGAAATCGTTTGTAGATAGTTTTCTTCATCTCTCATATGCGATGCAAAGTCATTTTCCTTTAACATCATGGCATCATTTCTATTCANTCTATGAGTATANCCTCCTCCTACATTGACAGCCCATTTGTCCATCAAACCCCAATCAGTTTTACGTGTTGCTGCAACNTTTATTTGTGGNACTATCTTAACCCATTTTTCTGTATTAGTGGCAATACCAGACAAATTTCCTAAAATATTCAACATTATTCTTTCAACTTTTAGAATTTCTTCTGCCATCCCTTTTATTTCTAAAATTGTTTGACTATTTTTTATTTCTCCTCCCTCTTCAACATACCACTTTATTTCACATCCAGAAAAATGTATTTCTAATAATCTATTTACAATAGGTTTCCCACAAAGTACACCCTCGTCCTTAGATATTATTTTTCCCTTGATTATATTTTTAGGACCGCTCCCTCCACCTTGCTCATCAAATATCATAGAATTTATCCATCCATCCATCGATTTTAGGAATAAAGGCGTGGCTGAACCATTTTCCACATCGCCTTCCCAAAGAAGATGTGAACGATCATGTGGCATGTCACCCATGTTGCTCGGTATCATACATCTATCTTCAACAATACGAATTATATTAGCAAAATAGTTTATTTTTCTTCAACTACATCCAAACTGGTATTTGCTGCAGCCAAACAAACCAATATATCATCAATTGTCGATCTAATCGTGTTTAAATTTTTAGAAATAACTCTTATAATTAATCTAGAAGATTTATCCAAATCAATTATTTCATATGAAAATGATTCTGGATCATCCGGAACAATTGCTGCAAGTAGTAATTCAGCGCGTGATCTCGGGCCGTTCCAAATTATCTCCACTTCTGTACTTTCCATGAACTCCGTATGTGCTACCTCTTTTGATTTGTACTGGTATTATATTGAACATCTTCCCGCGGATGATTCATGGCCAGGGAATTGATTAGACTTGAAGAGGTACATCGTGCCTTTGGCCCCTTGACAGTTTTAGAATCAGTCAACTTACGTATAGATGAAGGAGATAGAATTGGTATTGTTGGACATAATGGTGCAGGAAAAACCACACTATTACGTACTATTAGTAATCAAGATCAAGATCTTGGCGATATTTCTTTTGCAGCAGGACTCCGTTTAGCATTTTTGACACAAATCAGAGATTTAGATGAAAATGCCACTTTAGGAGAAGAACTTAGCAGACGTGGACGACAATTTCAAGAAATAGAAGACGAGATAGCATTATTAGAAGAAAAAATGACACAACCTTCGTTTTATGAAGGTGATTGGCAACCTGATATGGACAGATATCAAGAATTACAGAGCCTCATGGCACGTTCAGGAGGAGGAGATGTTGCAGGACATGCTCAAGAAATTTTGAAAGCACTAGATTTAGCACATCATCCATTAGATATCCAACTTTCTTTACTATCAGGAGGTGAACGTGCAAAGGTTGCACTTGCAAGGCAATTGGTAGGGTTAAATGAAATTGATGTGTTTTTCTTAGATGAGCCGACAAATCATTTAGATTTACAGACTTTGAATTGGCTTGAGAACTTTCTAAACAAATTTAACGGAGCTCTTTTGATTGTTAGCCATGATAGATATTTTTTAGATAGGGTTTGTAATAATATCATTGAAGTTCAAGATGCCCATACAAGAGGGTATAATGGCAATTATACTTCCTTTTTAAAGCAAAAAGAACTTTTTTTACAGACTCTTAATGACCGAATCGATAAGACACAAAAAGAATTGAAAAGATTGAAAGGTGCTATGCAATCTATGAAAAGCTCCAATAAATATGATAAATCAGTTTCTCAAAAACATGTAATGATTTTACGAACACAACGTGAATTGAAATGGTTAAAATCTATTAAACCTAATTTAAGAAAACCTTTGAGATTTAACATGAAAGCTACAGAAAAAAGTAGTTTAGAAGTATTAGATTTTAAAAAGGCCCATTTGTCATTTGACAGCCTCTCACATCCAATAATTAGAGGTTTAGATATTGGAGTAAGAAGAGGTCAGAAAATAGGGATAATAGGCCCAAATGGAGCAGGAAAAACCACATTATTAAGAATTATTAATGGTGAATTGAGTTTAGATTCAGGAGAAATAGACATTCGTCCTGGCGTCCAAATAGGTTATTTTCATCAAGACCATAGATTACTAAATTTTGATTTGACGCCTATTGAACAAATTCAATTTTTAAAACCAAAAATGGAATATGCAAATCTTAGATCTATGCTAGGTCAATTTCAATTCACCTCAGATATGGCCAAAACTAAACTTTCAAAATTAAGTGGAGGAGAGAGGGCTAGGGTGGCTTTACTTTGCTTATTACTAGAAGAAAATAATATGCTTTTGTTAGATGAACCGACAAATCATTTGGATACAGATGCCAAACAAGCCTTGGAAGAAGCACTTATTGGATATGATGGAGGAATAATCACAGTCAGTCATGATAGATATTTNTTAGATCAAGTATGTGATACAATATGGGAATTAAAAGGAGATGGAAGCCTGTTTGTTTGGCCAGGAAATTATTCTGATTACATCAGAAGAAAAGAAAAACAAAAATAGTTTGAAATATTAAACACCCCAAAATCTATTTGCACTTAATGATTCATCATTCTCTTCAAAAGATTGTACTACAGTTCTTAATAGATAATAAAGCACAGTGGCGACAATCGGGAGAAACCAAGTATCCGATATCTCCCCAAAGGCTAAACTATAATCGCCTCCAGATAATTCAGTTAATAGAACTTCTATGATCGCTCTGGAAATAGTATAAATTACTCCTCCCAGTCCAAATAATAACAAACTCCTGCCTGTAAATGTCCCTTCCTTCCATCTTAGTACTCCTAAAGAAAGTGCAAAAGAGAAAGTAGATACAACTATCCATGTAAGTGCTTGGTCTAGTGCAATAACCCAAACTGCAACATCTCTATTTACAGCATCTAAATCAAACACATCAATACTTATGTAACTTTCAGTAACATACTCATTTAATTCTGATGTAGAACCAGTAAGAACTTGCCAAACCGTTAGGACCGATAATAGCACGGAAACAATTGCCAAACCCCACAATAAAGAAGACCAAATACCTCCAGTAGCACTTTCTCGCATATCATTAAGTAAACGATCTAATTGTTGTTCCCAACCTAATCCTTTTGCTAAAACCCATATTCCTATTATTAATGGCATTGCACCAATAATTACAGTTCCGTTGGGTAGCATTAGTCCCAATCCAAAAAGCATTAAAAATATTGCAACCGGTACTAGTAATCTGGCNCGCCATCTCGGATCTTCAACAGCTTTAATTATGTAGTAATAGGTACTTTCAATTCCCCTATTCTGTCTTACAATTATCTTCTCAATATGGTCTACTCTTATTCTTGAAGTTATTATCGGAAGAGATGCCTCATCATCTGCACCATCAGTGACTAGAACTGCCGAATCTGGTTGAAATTCCTTGATTACTTCTTCTAATTGACTTGCAATNGCTCTGTCACTACGNGGNCCAACTCTTACATCACCTGTTAATATCGCTATTTCTAATTCATCATTTCCTTTCGCACTTTCTACCATCTTATCATGATGGTGCAATGCNCCTAAAATTGCGTTNGTATCAGATTCTTCTGGATCTGCAATTCCTAATCGCAATACTGCATTTAAAGCATTCTTTCTACCTATTACGGGGCCTCTTATTCCAGCTTTAACACCTAAATCATTATCTCTGTCAACAGTCATTATTAATGTTCTAGCCATATAATCACTCTCGCCTTAATATTTATTTTAATTGGATATTACCTATGANGAATTGGACATTCTGCTTCCGTCTTCTCCTCCCATGTCTTTGTTTTGATTCGTATCTTCATTATATCTTCTTCTCTGTTTTGCTCTTAGATATTTAAGTGGATGAGTCATCCATTCTTGATCACAAAGCGAATTATCACCTTTCTGAACTGGACAACGAGCTCCTGTTTTTAGTGCTGAACAACCATGGGGAGTATATTCNCTCTCGTATATTTGATTTATTTGATATCCACTGGTTTCTGCATTATAATCAGGAGCATTTGAAAAAAATGCCAANGTTTCTTCTTGNGAAAAGCCCATTGATCTGGACATAGCGGCTAAAAAGACACGNCCCGTNTGATTTACATTTATCCCTTGATTTAATTCTGAAACAGCNAATTCAAAACAAGGAGGCCACTCATTCCTTGTTGTAGCACTCATAGGCATTTCTTCTCGAACTCTTTCTGAAAACAAACNAACTATTCTTTCTACAGAAGATGAGAATAGGGCCGCAAANTCATCATCCATTTTTTCCATTCTTTGAATACATATTTCATTAAGATTTTCACGAATTCTTTCTTTTAATAATCTAGACGTACGNTGCATACTAGTTTCCCCTACTCCTGCATTCATACAAACCCAACCAGCTTTCACTGAACGATTTATTAATCTCCAATAATTTCCTGAAATTTTAGGGCATAATTCTATGAAATCACTAATTGGTATCCAATAAACAGAAACACCATTTTCATCTTTATTCTCTTTAATATCAGAAAGATATGTTTTTGCAATTAACATAAAATTTTGACTATCTGCTCCCAATAAATAATCTGCTCTACTAGATTCTCCCTCAATCCATCTTCCCAATAGTCTTTCATCAAAAGACGCACATATTATCAACATCGCATATAGAAATGACAAACATTCTGTCATTTTCCCTATCTCAGTTGATAAATCTATAATTTCTGCCGATTTNATATCACCTTTGTGGGTAATACTNTCCACTANCCTAATTCGACCTCTTGCTCGAATATCTTCAAGCCAAGGGGCATCTATCAATTGCTCTATTGTTATGNCATTTTCCTCTAATAATTTTTTAATATATTCTTTACTCTGAGGAAGAAAACCATATCTTGCCAGTATGCTCTCATCACCAATCTCGGGCAACTCGAGCGGCATCGGCGGCATAAAGCCCCTATGCACCCCTAGGGTTCTTCAATACTCACTATGCCGATATACATGAGAAAGGACATTATGCCACCAATAAAACAAAGAATTGAACATACCAATCACGAATTAATTAAAATCCAAGATGAGATAAGGGATTTTTTCGGTTGGAATTTGAGTGATGATTTACATAGTACAGAAAAATTATTGTATACAGTTGATAATTCAAATGTTAATAGTTGGAAAATATCTAATCGGGAAAAAAATCTATTTGATATCATTGAGCGAATGAATTCTACCGATAAAAAAATTGTAATTGTCGGTGCTGCTGTGACATCTTTAGAAATAATTAAAATTTTAAAAAATAATAATTTTTTAGTATTGGCAGATGGTGCAGGTGCAGTTTTTTCCACATTAGATGATGAATTGGAAAAAGAAGCTTGGTCTCGATCACTTTGTGTCATAAGTGATGGAGATGGAGGAAGCGGACTAACTAAAGCCATTCAAAAAAAAATACCATTGATACTCCATGCGCATGGAGACAACATTCTTTCTTGGACTAAAGTCATCGATTATATTCTTTCTTCTGATATTGAGATGAAGATAGTTTTAACACATCAATTACCTAAAAAAATTGATGGTATGTATAATTTTGGAGGATTTACAGACGGAGATAGAGCAGTGTGTTTTGTTCACTCTATAGGAGTACCTAAAGAAAGAATAGTAATGATAGGTACAAGGACAGATATAGTTGGCAAATGGTCTGGAATTACTGATAAAGAATTAAAACTATCAAAATTAAAATGGATGGAAAAAGTATTACAAATTATAGAAATAAACTATTAAATATCAAAATTATTTAATTTCAAATTCTCCAATCTTTATTTTTTCCTGACCTTTATCAATGACACCTTCAAAGTCATCCTTAGATCCGTCTTTATAATTTACAGTTACCTCATAATTTGTAGATTCATCGCCTTCGGTTGTTTCATATTCCTCGATAAATAAATTATACTTTCCTTCCATAGGATTGTTTAGTTTAATTGATTGTTTATTGGCCATTTTATCCATATTAAATAGTATATTTTTATCCTTTCCAATATCCAAGAAAGAAATTATTTGTCCATTTGGTTGTTCTAAACTTAGTCCAAGATCATTAGAGGAATCCAATGACATTTCGATCATAGTGCTATTCATCACAGAATTATCCTTTTCTAACTCTTGTATGTTTTCATCTTCTAAAACCAATTCTTTAGGCTTTGATTCTCCACTCTGCATTTCTGCAATAGCGAACTTAGCAATGAATAATAACTCATTATTTATTTTATTATGCCTAATCTTCCCTTCGTATACTCTTTGACTGGCCCCTATAGTTACACTAACTTTGAAATCTGTCTCATTTTTTAGTATGAAATTTGATATTATAGGAATTTTCGATAAAAATTTATTTTTATGTTGTATTTTATAATGCCTCACTCCAACCCTGTATGTTCCTGAAGGAGGCGTTTTGGTCCATACTACATTTTCCACAGGGGTTTTAGAAGTTGGTTTAAAATTCATATCTAAGTCCAATTCCCCTCCACATGCAGATTTTCTATTATCATGGAAAATATGNTCTCCTGAGGGAGTAATTACATGCAAATCTAAATCNTTCCAATTATTCCATAANAGGCTAATTTGTACTGANCCTCTTTTTGCACCCTCTCTTTCTAATCTTTCACTAAAAGCAGAAACNCCTTCTTCACTAATCACGGCTTCCTGAATNCCTTCTCCTAAAACACCNCCTCCTTCTCCTAAACCATCAGAGGGGAGGGAAANATCNGAACGATCAGNTCTTCTACCACTNCGTCTCCTATTTCTCAATTGAACAGATTCAGATTCAAATTCAGGTAAATTTATTTCTGTTGGAGGCAAAATGGTTCTTCTACCACTCCCAAATAATATTCTNTATACGCCCTGAAAAAATAAACCAATTATCGTCACGACGATGACAAGCGAAACAACGTCCACAGTTCTGAACCTGTGCTCCGTCTTTTCATAACATCGGTTAAATTAACTACTTTAGACGTGTCAAATCAATTTTATAACCGTGTATTTCATATCCGAGTCAACCCCCCTCTACATTCGGGCGTATAGCCATCAGGCTACACAGATTTGTAGAAGTATACTTTTTGGGATATGATATTATGAAAGTTAAAGCAATTTTAATAGTCACCATTATGGTTCTTTCAATTTTGCCCTATACTCCGGAAACGACGTTAAAATCTGATAATGTACCTTCATTCCAAGCTTCGGATGCAGATGTTGCAGTAACTCAATTGGATATAACCACGCCTTCTGTGTACGTAGGGGCTGTACCTACAGTTTCTCCTATGAATCACATAATTCGAGTTACAATAGTAAATTTTGGAGGAACTGATGCAGAAGGTACTCTTACACTAGAAGTTAATGATGGGTCGGGTCAATCGGAAGTGGATAGCCGAGATATTTCAATTTCTTCTGGTTGGACCTCTAATCATATAATGTATTGGAACGCAACCAATTTTCCTTCCGGATCTTCTTTAATTGCCTTATGGACAAACGACCCTTCATCGACGGACTCTGATAATAGTAACAATCAATTACTTTTATCCAATATAGATGTACTTGATGTACAAAGTGCTACTCGCGTTGCAGATACCCTGCCAAATAATGATGATGTATTAGCAAAAGGACTTTGGTCTGGAACAATTTCAATGATAAATTCAGGCACAATACCTGTTGACGTAACTGCAGATTTGTCACTTACATCTGTACTCGGAGGTGACGTTACTCCAATTACAGCAACAACGATACAACCCCCTGTTGGAAGCCTTTCTAGTCCTGCTTTATTTACAAATATAGATATTTCATTTGATGGAACGCCTTTGGAAGGAGAATATATTATATCTGGGGAAATCCAAGTTACTGGCGCATTATCCGCGACTTCTACTATAAGTATCTCAGATATTTCAGTTACCTTTGATTTTTCAAATGCAGTACTATCAACCCCAATTGATAGAAATGTAGACCCTGGAGAATGGACAAATATATCTTTCCTTTTACAAAATGCTGGCAGTTTATCCGAAACCTTTGCGGTTGAACATACAAATGTAAGTGGTTGGGTACAAGCACCATCAGTAATCTATCCGGGTACATCCCCCCTAAGTCTTGCATCAGGGGCATCAACAGTTATTACAATTCCAGTGGAGGTTCCACAAGATGCTGACATTAGTGATTCCGAGATGGTAACCTTATCCGTAATATCTCAAAGTAACAATTTACTTTTGGAAAGGAGTGTAATCGTAATGGCAGGAGAATTATTTCAGGGGACAATTACTCAAAACAGCTCTCATACAAGTGGAGTAGATCACTTTAATGTCGAGCCCGGTGGCGAGAGTTTCACTCATGAATATATATTGAATAACACAGGTACAGCCCCGGCTCAGTATGAAATTAATGCTGCAATGTTAGAGGCAGTTCCTTATTGGACAATAATTTCCCCTGTTACTATAACAAATATTTTATTGCCTGGAGAGAATATTACAATTCCTGTAACATTCATTCTACCTGATATGGAAAT
>NHGE01000012.1 GCA_002172375.1 Euryarchaeota archaeon TMED129
CTAAAAGTCTCATTTCTTTTTTTGTAACCCATCCACAATGCGCACAAATAGTTCCTTCAGTGAAATAGTCAATTGAATCAAGATATTCTATTGGATACATGCCAGTAGTTGCATGACAATCTGCTACTTCTTGGCGTGTTTCAGATGTGTGAATACTTAGTTTACAGCCAGTTTGTTTTGAAATCTCAGATGCTGTGCATAGTGTTTCTTCTGAACAAGCATAAACTGAATGATTGCCTATACCGTATTCTACTCTTTCTGGTGTAGAAGAGCCTTGTGAAATTAGACTCTTTACTTGCTTCAATGCATTACCAGAATCTTGTTCATCTGAAGTAAAGGGGAAGTCGGTTATAGGGCCACAAACAATAGCCCTAAGACCTGTTGCTGAAATTACCTTTCCAACTATATCGGGATGAAAATACATATCGCATGCAAAGGTTGTTCCAGTGCTTATTAATTCGGCTGCAGCGGCTTTTGTTCCAATTTCTACAAATTCTCTTGTAAGTTTTTTTTCTACCGGCCAAATAGATTTCTGCAACCATTCCTCAAGAGGTAAACCTTCGCCCATTGATCTATTCAGTATCATTGCCATATGTGTGTGCCAGTTTTGTAAACTTCTAGTAACTAATCGATTAGAGCCGTCTATTGTTTCTATTACATCTTCATCTCCATTACTAATACTGTATTCACCTTCTTTGCTAATCAAAAAATTACCTTTTTTGATTAAACCATCATGATCTAATAAGGTTGTATTGGTGATACGTCTTAATCCAAAATCCATCGTAATCACCTTTCTTGTATCTGATTAAACGCACTTAGCATGAAATTGACTAATTACCTTGCCCTCTGAATTATTCATCCATGCTTCAACTACATCTCCCTTTTTTAATGCACTAACTCCTTTCGGAGTACCTGTCCATATCAAGTCTCCTGGAGAGAGTCCGTACCACTCCTTGAGGATTTTTAATATTTCATTGACTGAATGAATCATTAATTTGGTAGAAGCAGATTGTTTTAATTCACCATTAACACTCAAATTTATTTCGACTGGGTTTTCATCCCATGACGTCCAAGTACCTAAAATTGCTGAGTTTCGAAAGCCTTTTCCTTCCAGCCATGGCCATCCTTTTTCTTTTGCTAATGTTTGCCGTGTCCTATTTGTCAAATCATTACCTATACACATCTGCAAAGGTTGTAAGTCCTCTCCTAATCTAATTACCATTTCAACTTCATGATCTACATGTTCTTCAGGATATGGTAAATAAATTATATTATTACCTTCATTATCAGATTCTAAATGAGATGTTTCTGGCATTAAGAAAAAACGAGGGTAGGAAGTTATATCTCCTTTAATCTCTTTAGCATGTTCAGTATAGTTTCTGAAAACCGCCCACCCTACGCCCATGGCTTAGCCAATGAACATTATATCATTATACCATCGATGATAATATAATCCGAGAGATTGAATAATCCCTGATACCTGTACTATATCATGAGTGGGGACGCGTATGATATTCTAGGCGTTTCTTCAGATGCTACTGATGCACATATAAAGAGAAATTACAGACGTTTGGCTCGACAATATCATCCTGACAGAAATCCTGATGATCAGGCTGCTGAAGAACGATTTAAGTCCATACAAACCGCTTATGAACAAATAGGAACNGCAGATTCAAGAGCAGAATATGATCAAAAAATAAGAATGGANGAAATGTTCCNAGGAGGGAGAAGAGGNGCATTTAATGGAGGATTTGGNGGTTTTGANATTGGAGATATATTCTCTCAATTTAGAAACAGTAGTAGAGATAATATGTCAAACCAANGACCAGATATGGATAGACAAGAAGAGNCTGTTAAGGGATCGAATATAGAATCCGGGTTGGATATTTCTTTACAGCAGGCTATTGACGGTGCTAATATTAAATTTAGTCATCGTAGATTTAAAGTNTGNGAAAAATGCAATGGAACTACTTTTGGAACTTCNAGAAGTTGTGCCGTATGTGGNGGAAAGGGAGTAAAAACAAAAAAAAGTACAATTACAATAAAAGTACCTCCTAATGCTAAACATGGCCAGTTATTGAGNCTCAAGAAAATGGGNCATGAACATCCACAGGGAGATCCTGGTGACTTAATTATTTCATTGAGACTTGACGCAGAAGAAGGAAGACGTTGGGAAGGAGAACGTCTAATTCAAGAAGTTCCAGTTACNATTACTAAACTTATACTTGGTGGGAAAGTAAAAATTCGTACTCCTTTGGGAAAAATGGTACAGATAGAAATACCTCCGGGTACGAAAATAGGAGATAGGCGTAGATTAAATGGACATGGGCATGCAGGTGGACTATTGGACATCGAATTTATTCTCTCAGAAATTGACAATATTACTCCTGCACAAAGAAAAGCATTAGAAGAATTAAGAAAANCTGGGCTTTAAAGTTAAAACAACTACTAATAAATAAAAAAATCTGTGGNCTTGTTATGGAGAATTTTACAAAGGTTATCGATTTTATTTTTCCAAAAAGAAAAGCGGTACATATTTTAGTAATATTGGTCTCTGGTTTTATGCTACCTGGTTTTATTGCTACACTGACTCCAATTGATATAGAATCNTATAATTTAGATTCGCCAGAATTAGAGGCTTCAGAAGTTATGAGAGAAGAATTTTCTGGAGCAGGAAANATATGGGGTTTTGGAATATTTGTCAGAGATTCNCAATATTGGGAAGAAGTGGGTAGTGAAGTGAATCAAGTTTCATCTTTTAGTGGAGAAGGTCAAGGCTTAAATCATCCAACGGGAGGAATATTGAATCTAACAATATTGAGAGAGATTGATCAAAAGAGAAGTTTGCTTATGGAACATGAAATATCGAAATTTTATCTCCCACTAGCATCAGAAATATCNGGTAAACCAATTGAAGGGGTTTTCGATTTAGCAAGTGAATTTAGAGTATTCATGGCAGATGAATCACTACTTACAAAACCAAGATTTGATCCTGATGAATTTGTACTTCTTCCTGCNCCAACTAATTGGGATGACTGTGGAGAATTGGACTGTCTTTCATTNGATGATGAAAATGTTACTCANGAGCATATAGATTTGGCTGCNCATAGAATGGCAAACAATAGTAAAGGTNCTTTTCTCAGATTTCTATCTATTGATCGCGCTTTTCTTCCTGATAATAACAGTGACATAATAGGTCCAATAAATGGTGAATTACAAGAAGATGGTACAATAATTTCTGATTCTTGGGGTAATGGTAGATGGAGTGCTTCATCTGCATGGATGATATTGAATATGGATAGAGATCAAATGCAACAAGAAGGTTGGACATTTTCTTGGTTGAATGCTAGTTCGGAATTTGGTTACAAAATAGATGGTTTAGAGCTAGTTACAGACCCCATTGAATATACAAATGCTGAATGCAAAAACAAAGCAGAAAACAATTCTGATTTATGTTCAGTAGAGTGGTTATATCTTTCTTTAGAAGAAGATTTACGTGAGACAGACAAGATGGTAGTTACTATTTTGCTTGGAGAAGGACCAAACGTTGAAGTTAACAGAGAATTATTGTCTAGTGCTTATCTAATAATAATGATGGTTGTAATAGTTGTTTTTTTACTTTGGTTTAATCTTAGAAGAATAAGTGATGTGATTATAGTTGGAATTGGACTTATTCTAGCTCTTTTATGGATGCAAGGACTGATAGGTTGGAGTATGATATTAGGTAAGAAAATAGGTTTTGAAATAATATTTAGATCTCAATTTTCAAATCTGCTTCCGATATTGATTTTAGCTTTAGGAATAGACGATAGTTTACATGCACTTCATCGATATAAAGAAGAGCGGCGAAATGGAAAAAGTCTAGAAAAATCAGCTGAAATATCGGTTAAAAGAGTTGGTAAGGCGATTCTACTAACTTCAATGACTACTATAGTTGCTTTTATGGCTAATTTGACTTCTGGAATTGCGGCATTAAGGTCTTTTGGAGTTGAAGCGGGCTTTGGAGTTGGTGCAGCATTTATTCTAACTGGATTGTGGGTCCCATTGGTCAGATTAGATGTTGATTTATGGCTTCAGGAGAAAAATAGATTGAAGGAAGAAAGTGTTGATACACTCCATATGATACCAAAAGAATGGTTAAGTAATACTACCTCAAAATCATCAGAGTATGCTCCTTTTGTTGCTCTAATAATAATATTTATTTCAGCTTTGGCTACTCCCTTAGCCCTAAATTTAGAAGGTGATTTTCAGATTGATGATTTCCTAGATGATGAATCTGATTTTGCTGTTGGAGTGAATTTAGTAAATGAAAGATTCAGAGATGGAGAACCTGGATATATTCTGGTTGAGGGAGATATTGCAAATCCTTTGGTATTATCTGCAATAGGGCAAATGAGAGAGAATATGAATAGTCATGATGAGAATGATCCAGATCAGATTTCAAGAACGCCAACAGGAGAAGTAGAATTAATTGCATTAGATCAAATTGTTACTTTCATCCAGGCCGCTATGTTTGCTAATTTAGTTCCATTTGAAGAATCTGGCTGGGATAGAAATTTAGAAGATGGAGGAGTTGGTTGTCAAACTACAAATTTATCTCATCCCATTAGAGGTACAATAAATATTCCAATAACTGAAGATAGGGAGTGTTTAAATTTTATTTATGGTTTTATTTTAACAAAAGGAGTTCCGGCTGCTGGTGGCTATCCTGCCTTACCAGTAACAATAATTTCTGAATATATTCATACAGATGATGAAATAGATATTGAAAGGCCATGGCTTACTACTTCTGGTGAAGTGCCAAAATATACTAAAATGAGTATGCGATTTGGTCTATCAAATCCTGAACAGTTTGCATTAATTGAGCCTGCATTGAAACAACTACAAAGAGATATGTTGCCTTTCCAAAATTTATCACTAAATCTGATTAGTGAAAGATCATCTATTGAAGAAGGATTCAATGATGAAGAATACCCGATAACTTGGGCCATTCAAACTGGAGATCCAGTGATTAGATTTGTTGCTGCAGATTCAATGCAAGATGAAATGCAAGAAACTTTATTGTTAGGCCTAGTATTTTGCATGTTTACGCTTTGGTGGGGATTTAGAAATAATCTTTCATTGAAAAATAGTTTTGATATAATAAAGAAAGATTGGGTAGATTTTTCTATAAAATCTCTTTCTTCGGCATTCTTAATCGGTTTCATAGTCTATATCTTAATTGGGATAAAGGAAGCTTTTTTGGTAGGAATATTGACAATTGCTTTATCCATTACTTGGGGTTTTGTAGCCTTTGGAATAGCAATAATGACAACTGCACCAATATTTTTAGTAATTATTTGGCTTTATGCAATGATCGAAATTGCAGGTTATGGATTAAACATGGTGACAGTATCTATTGCTGCAATTTCACTTGGTGTTGGAATAGACTATGTAATCCATATTATCGAGAGATATAAAGAAGAAAGAGAAAAGGGACTAGATGCACAATCAGCGTTGAAAGTAGTGGGTGGTGCTTCAGGTCTTGCATTATTTGGCTCTGCAGCTTCAGATATAGCGGGATTTGCAGTAATAAATCAATCGGAAATGGGTTTTTTCTCTACTTTCGGATTATTCTGTGCGATCATGATAGGTTTATCTCTTATTGCTAGTATGATTATTACACCCGCGGTATTAGGGTTATTTTATAAGAAAATTGAAAAATTGAGAATCTAATTTAGAACTATTGGAGAAGCGGCGATAACTTCTTCACTGCACTTATCGATATATTTTTCGAAATTTTCTATGAACATCTTTGAAAGTAAATTTGCTACATTATCAAATTTTTTCTTATCAAGCCATGTTTCTCTAGGTTGTAAAATTGAATTTGGGACTCCTGGACAATGTGTTGGTACTGAAAAACCAAATCTCTGATCTATGATGTAATCATTTTCATCTATCTCATCATTTAATGCAGCATTCAATAAGGTTCTAGTCCATTTAATTTTTATTCTACTACTTTCACCATATCCTCCAGCAACCCATCCAGTATTTATCAACCAGCATTTTGCATTATGAGTCTTAATTTTCTTTGAAAGAAGGTCTGCATAAATACTTGGGTGACGAGGCATGAATGGTTCACCGAAGCATGTAGAAAAGGTTGCTTGTGGCTCTTTTATTCCCATCTCAGTTCCCGCTACTTTAGCGGTATAGCCTGAAATGAAATGATAAGCAGCTTGTTCAGGAGTCAATTTAGATAAAGGAGGTAGAATTCCGAAAGCATCACATGTCAAAAAAACGATATTTCTTGGGTGCCCTGCCATTGAATTAGATGTACGATTTTGGATATATTCAATAGGATATGAGCCACGAGTATTTTGAGTCAATGTTTTATTCTTAAAATCAGGAGTTTTGTCCGCATTTAATACAACATTTTCTAGAATTGATCCAGGCATTTTTGTAGTAGCATATATTGCAGGTTCATCTTCTTTTTTTAGATCAATTAGTTTAGCATAGCATCCACCTTCAAAATTGAAAATACCATCACTTGACCAACCATGTTCATCATCTCCAACTAATGCTCTATTAGGATCTGCTGAAAGTGTAGTCTTTCCTGTTCCCGATAGGCCAAAGAAAAGAGCTGAATCTTTTCCTGTATTAGCAGAACAATGCATTGGAAGTAATCCATCTACAGGCAGTATGTGGTTCATTATTGTAAATATCGCTTTTTTTATTTCACCGGCATAATGAGTACCGCCGATTATAACTAAACCTCTATCCAAAGCAAGAATTACAAAGACTTCTGAATTTACTCCGTCTTGTCCTGGAATGGCCTTAAGTTCAGGAGCATGTAATATAGTATATTTTGGAACATGTTTAGATATTTCTTCAGATGTTGGACGAATGAACATATTGTGCATAAAGGCAGCATGCCATGCTTTTTCTGTAATCAATCTAACAGGCATTCTATAATTTATATCTGCACCACAAAATGCATCTTTAACAAATAAATTATCAACGTTGTTTAGATGTTCTTGTATTTTATCTAAAAGAATTTCAAATGTATATGGAGTTGTAGAACGATTGACATCTCCCCACCAAACATCATCTGCAAGACCAGGTTCTTTTACGATGAACCGATCATTAGGAGATCTTCCGGTTCTCTCTCCAGTTGTTGCTAATAATACTCCATCATAAGTAAGGATTGCTTCTTCCAACTGAACAGATTTTTTATGTAGATATTCCCAACCACTGTTCAAATGTAACTGTCCTTTTGGGTTCAATCCATGAGTAGAAATTGGAGTAAATAATTTATCAGAGGTCTCTGACATTTTTGAACCTCTACGTGCTTCAGGACGGGTACTTTAGTTTCAAGTGTTACGGAGGTTATATTATTTTGAATCAAAAAGAATAGTGTTTGGTTATTTACATGGGTTTTGTTTATGCCGGTCATGCCATCCTGAATAACTAATGGATGAGGAGGATAACGAAGACCGAATTATCCGAGAACGTAAATTCAAAATTGATTTTGATGTACAACTAGAAGGAGTAGATATCAAAAACAAAACAAGTGAAAATACTGGAAAAACTAAACAGGAAAAAGATGAAGCTTTGGGAGATATTTTTGATCCTTTTCAGGTTGATCAAGATGGTGACCCAGGAATTGTTCAAAAGGATGGGAAAATAAAGAATGCACCTGTGAGAGATGTAGTAACTGAAATATCAATTGAAGGAGAAAGGAGAATAAATTGGTCAATAATGGTTACAATGATATTCATTTATAGTATTATTAGTTTTCAAGTAGGTAACACTTTTTCCCCATATTTAGCAACCATAATCTTAATTTTTTTAGCCGGATTTGGATTTACTCTTGGCGAAATATGGATACCAAAAGAAAAAATGAAAATGCTTGGAGTAACATGGGTCATAATTTCGATGAAGGTATTATATGGCCTAGTTATTGAGTTTAGGAATTGGAATTTGATTAGTGTTGAGGTTTTGGTATTATTATTAATTTTCTTGGTTTTCATTAATTTATATTTTGCTTATAGACATAATCACGATGCTATCGCTGCACAGTCCACTTTAGTTCTGTTAGCGATTGGGTCAACGACTGGCTCAGTACTTGGAGAACAAGGAGTAGCAGGTATGATTTTTATTTCAACAATAATTATACATAGTTTAGCCATACATAGAAAATCAGGAAATTTAGCATCTCTTGGTATTGCTGCTTCCAATTTATGGGTGGGTATGCATGCTATTACAGATGGTTTTAAAATAGGTGAATTGGTTATTCTTAAGCTTGATTCATCTTTACTACTATTCTTACTTTTGATGTCTATTACTGGCCTTAATGCTTCAATGGCGGCTAAATTTGCAAAGAAAGAAAATTGGTTCTCAAATGCTTTCAAAATTAGTGGTTTAGGAAAACCAGGACTATGGGGAGTTTCGATTTCTCTCGGGATGGTTGGTGCATTTCTTTCTATAGTGGCAAATAGACAAGATTTAGGATATGCACTTGGGATGGTAACATTTCTTTGTACTGCCTTTGGAGGATCATATCTTAGGGTTAGAGGTGTAGAGACTAATAGAATAATAAAACCGATATTCATAAGTTTACCATTCTTAATTATATTATTGTTATTTGGGAAACAGATAACTGATAGTTTATTATTCGATGAATATGATATTTTTACAATATTTGGTTCAATATTAACAGGATATATACTACTTAGAGATCAAAATAGTGTAAGTGACAGAGTACTTTGGATTGGTTCAATATTGGTTCTAATTATACTAGTCTCACTTGTACCTACCAAATCTTCAGATTTAGGTGGAGACGGTGGGGTGTTATTACTCACTCTTCTTTCTTTGTTACACTTAGGAACTGCAGCACTGGCGGTGAAGAGAAAGTCGCCTGCATTAGCAGGAGTAACTGTATTATCTCCTTGGGTGTGGATAATATTGGAAAAGATTACTGAAGAAATTATAGATACATTGTTTATA
>NHGE01000013.1 GCA_002172375.1 Euryarchaeota archaeon TMED129
TCTTAATGAATCATTAGAATGTTCTTCACGTATTATTGGTAAATTTTCCTTCATTATATCTTTCATTTTATTCTCTATTTTCTTTAATTCTTCATCACCAACAGGTTGCATAAAAAAGTCATAATAAAAACCATGTTCTATTGGAGGGCCTATTGTCGGTTTTGCATCAGGATACAATTGTGTGACTGCTTGAGCTAGAAGGTGAGCACATGAATGTCTGAGGATATACATTCCAGCATCTGATTCTCCATCTATGGGTTCAATTTTACAATCCGATTCCAAAATCGTAGACATATCTTTTTCCATTCCATCAATGAGTGCTGCTACGAATCCAGATTTACGACCATGAACATCTCTAATCACATCACCAGCTGTAATGCCGGCTTCATATTCTCGAACTTCTTCATCTCCGAAATCGACTTTAATCTTTGACAAGACTATCTCTCCAGTGTAACCGAGATACATCTATCGTATGAAGACATTTGCAAAATATCTCTTCAAAAGTACAAATTAACGTATTACAAATTGAGTTCCAGCATCTCCAGATATCATTTTTTCTAACTCAGAAAGTGATCCTATGACGGCCCTTTCTCCAGTCTTATTTACAAATTCACAAGCAGCCTCTACCTTCGGCCCCATAGATCCAGATTCGAAAGTATAATCCTTTATTTCTTCAGGAGTAACCTTATTCAACTTTTTAGCATTTTCAGTACCCCAATTCAAGTAAACTCCATCCGCATCCGTGGCTAAAATCAATACTCTAGCATTTAGTTGGGTAGCAAGTAAAGAACTCGCTCTATCTTTATCTATCACTACCTCTACTCCTTCCAAACTACCATCTTTTTGATACATGGTCGGAATTCCTCCGCCGCCAGCGCAGATTACTACTGTCCCCTTTTCTAATAACCAATGAATAGGTCGTAATTCAAAAATCCTCTGAGGCACAGGAGAGGGGACTGTTCTCCGCCATTTATTTCCATCAAGTTTTATTGTCCATCCTCTCTCTTTGGCCAATCTTTTTGCTTCATCTTCTTCATACAGTGGTCCTATTGGTTTGGTTGGTTCATTGAATGCCGGATCTTCTGGATCAACTTCTACCATGGTCAAAATTGTAGCAAATGGAACCTCAATTGGCAGTAAATTTCCTAATTCTTGCTCAATCATATACCCAATCATTCCTTCTGTTTGCGCTCCTAATACATCTAAAGGATATTCTTTGACATCAGTATAAGCGGCCGACTGAAGTGACAAAAGTCCAACTTGTGGTCCATTTCCATGTGTAATCACTAATTGGTATTTTCCTACAAGTGGAGCAAGTGCTTTAGCCGCTATCTTTACGTTATTACGTTGATTTTCTGCAGTTAATTCCTCTCCTCTACGTAGAAGCGCATTTCCGCCAAGTGCTACCACCGCTCTCATATGACAGCCGTGGGGGTGTGTAGCGATAATAACGACCATCCCTACCCGGACCCATGATTAGACTAGGGCTAGTGGTTAATCCAGACGCAGGATTGGGCGGTAAATTAGGACTTAAAGGATCTGATGGCAAGGCTAATTTGGCTCGCTCAATGGGCGCAGATGATAGATCAGGACCTAGAATAATGACCTTTCTAAATTATTTTTCTTCCCTGCATAAATCAGATTCTGTCGATATATCGTGGATAACAAGTGAAGGAAGGATGGGGACAGAATGGATTCCCCGAGAAATCAATTTAGGAGATATAAAGATAATTCATGAATCTCATGGAGAAACAAATTCCAATGATACAAAAGAGGTAATCAAAAAAATTATTGATTATGGCGTTGATTTGATAGTTTATGCAGGAGGAGACGGTACTACTCGCGATATCGTGGCGGAATTGGCGAAATTAGATAAGCCTAAACTACCTTTAATTGGTGTACCAACTGGTGTAAAAATGTATTCTGGATCATTTGCAGCATCTCCTAAGGCAGCTGCCGAAGTTCTTTCTGCTTGGATCAGAGGAGATTTACTAGTAGCAAGCACTGAAGTTTTAGATTTGGATGAAGAGAAGTATAGGAATGGAGAATGGATAGTAAGACATTATGCAGAAGCCCATACTCCCTCTAGTCCTCGTTGGATGCAGGGTTCAAAACAGAGAGTTGAAGTTAGTAGTGAGGAAGAAATTATTGAAGGCTTGGCAGAACATATTCAAGAAACTTTAGTAAAAGAAGATACTATGATAATATGGGGTTCAGGAGGAACATTACAATCTATAGGCGAATATATTGGCTTTAATCTAACGACTCTAGGAATAGATGTTTCGCTGGGCAGCAACATAGTAGGTTCGGATTTAGATGAAAAACAAATTTTGAAACTCTTAAATTCTCATTCTGGACAATTTATTGCACTTTTATCTCCAATGGGCGGACAAGGATTTTTGATAGGCCGAGGAAATCTACAATTATCTCATACAGTAATACGTAAGATTGGGATTGATAATATACTCGGAGTGGTAACACCTGCTAAATTGTTAACCGTAAGGAAATTAAGAATTGAAACAGGAGATGAAGAATTAGATTCCGAATTCTCTTTTAAAAAATATATGAAAGTATTACAAGGATATCGTACAACTCGAATTTTGCCTATATCTGTAGACTAGATTTCAATCCCACAAGCAGCTTTTAGTAATCCTAAGAATGGAGGACTTGGCCTATTGGGCCTAGATTTAAACTCAGGGTGATATTGTGTTCCAACATAGTACGGATGATCTCTTAATTCCATTATTTCACATCTTTGGCCAGTTTCATCTTTTCCAACATATATTAATCCAGCTTCTTCAATCCTTTCTATTAATTCAGGATTAACTTCGTACCTGTGCCTATGTCTCTCATCAACATATGATTCATTATTGTATAGTCTCCGAATCTTACAATCGTCTACAAGAAAAGGAGTTGGTTTAGAACCGAGCCTCATAGTCCCTCCCATATGTGTCTTTGAAATTTCAGGCATAAAAACTACAACATGATTTTCTTCATTGTCATCAAATTCAGCAGAATTAGCATTTTTCATTCCAAGAACATTTCTACAAAATTCTATTGTTGCTACTTGTAATCCTAAACAGACTCCAAGGTATGGAATATTATTTTCTCTTGCGTATTTCGCAGCACTAATTTTTCCTTCAATACCTCTACCTCCAAAACCTCCTGGCACTAGTATTCCATCAGCCCTTTTCAGTAAATCCCATGATTTTTGATAAACTTCGGATTCAGATGAATCGCCGACTTCTAAATTAACTGATTCTATCCAATCAATAACCAATTTTTTACCGACACTATATGAGGCATGCTGAAGTGCCTTTGTAACACTAAGATACGAATCAGAAAGTCCAGTATACTTGCCAACCATTGCTATATGAACTTCTTCTTCCAAGGAATTAACATGATTTGCCATCGCCTCCCAATCTTCTAATAATTTACTCTTATCTGGTAAATTAAAATTGAGTTTGGATGCCAATAATTCTCTTACTCCTTGACGATTCATCATAATTGGTACATGGTATATGTTAGCAACATCATGTGCTGAAATTACAGCTTCAGAAGATACATGACAAAACTTAGCCAATTTATCACGGGTTTCATCGACTAATGCAACTTCAGACCTACATACTAAGATGTCTGGAATTATCCCTAAACCTCTCAATTCCTTCACTGTATGTTGTGTCGGTTTTGTTTTTTGTTCTCCTACTGGGCCCATTACTGGCACTAAACTTACATGAACAAAACAAATATTTTCTTTACCTACTCTAAATTGAAATTGCCTAAGTGCTTCTACAAATGGAGCACTTTCAATATCTCCAACAGTTCCACCTAGTTCAATAACACAGGCATCAGGAGGATTATTTTCTTCATCACTGAATTTATTGGCAACATTTTCAATCCAATCTTGAATTTCATCAGTGATATGTGGTACGACTTGAACTGTTTTTCCCAGATAATCTCCTCTTCTTTCTTTCTCTATAACTGAAGAGTANACCTTCCCNGTTGTAATATTATTATCTTTAGAAAGTGCAATATCTAGAAANCNCTCATAGTTCCCTAAATCTAAATCCGCTTCTCCTCCATCGTCTAATACGAATACTTCTCCGTGTTCAAAAGGACTCATAGTACCNGCATCACTGTTGAGATAGGGATCAATTTTTACTGCAGTAACACGTAATCCTGCCGATTTAAGCAATACTCCGATACTACTCGCCGTTACTCCTTTGCCCAATCCTGATAGCACTCCTCCGGTGACGACGACATACTTCATGTAATCAACGGGATTTGAACGGGATATACTAGACATATCAACATTGGCTATGTTCATACTCCTAAATGTTACTTTAGGTTCATTTATTGAGTACTATACCCAGGCCCATGTCTGCGTCAGGGCCGCAAAAAATAATGGTCACGGGAGCACTTGGACAAATTGGAACAGAATTAGTAGAAGAACTTCGAAAAATTCATGGAAATGACAATATTTTAGCAACAGATGTAAGAAAATTAGATGATAATCCAGGAGTACAAAATGGGCCATTCGAGATTCTAAGCGTAGTCGACTCCGATTCAATGGATAATTTAGTAAAAGAATATGATATCCAAGAAATTTATCATTTGGCCGCTATACTTTCAGCCACAGGTGAAAAAAAACCTGAACTTTGTAAAAAAATCAATATTGGAGGTACTATTTCTGTTTTAGAAACTGCACTAAATAATAATTTGAAAATTTTTGCTCCCTCTTCAATAGCAGTCTTCGGCCCAGATGCCCCAAAAAATGCACCACAAACAACNCCNCTCAATCCAACCACAGTTTACGGACAAACTAAAGTTATTGGAGAAAATCTTGCAAATGAGTATTGGNAAAAAAATGGNGTAGATACACGCGGACTCAGATATCCNGGTTTAATATCATGGAAATCTCCTGCAGGAGGTGGCACTACAGATTATGCAGTAGAAATATTTCATGCNGCACTTGAAAAAGGACATTATGATTGTTTTGTAGGTCCAGAGACAAGATTGCCAATGATGTATATTGATGATGCAATAAGGGCCACATTGGAATTGATGAATACTCCTNTAGATAGTATTGGTGAGTCAAGAGCGGGATACAATATTTCTGGACTTTCATTCACTGCTCAACAANTAGNNGATACTATCTCAGAGAGGGTCGATGGGTTCACATGTACTTTCACTCCAGATAAGAGACAAGTATATGCAGATTCATGGCCTAATTCTATTGATGATTCTCAAGCAAAAGATGATTGGGGATGGGAAGCTCAGTATAATCTNGAAAACATAGTTGATTCAATGATAGAAGGTTTGAGTAATTGATTAATCTTCTTCAATTTCATTTTGCCAATCGGGAGTTTGTGCTTCTTGTTTAGCCCACAACACATCATCAATACGAAGAACACTTATTGCCGCTTCAGTTGCTCCTGAAAGGGCATGTCTTGCCACAAATAAAGGATCAAGAATGCCTGCAACCTCCATTGAAATATTCTGACCAGTTTTTGCATCTAAGCCTATCCAAGGNCCATTTTTTAAATCATTATTTTGTGCTGCAGAAAGTGATAATATAGTATCAATAGGATCTAATCCTGAATTTTCTGCCAATACTCTAGGGATTATTTCTAGTGCTGCTGCATAGGCTTCAATAGCTAATTGTTCTCTTCCAGATTGACTGGTCGCAAACATTCGAAGATGTCTTGCAAGATGGATGTGACTTGCCCCTCCTCCAGGTAAAATAAAAGAATCGCGTTTCAAGCGATGTGCGACACCTACAGCATCATCAAATGCCCTTCTTACTTCACTTCTNACTTCAGGNGTTGTACCATTAATGATAAATGTCATTCCACCTGCATTCTTCCCTTCAATACTNGTNTATTTAACGCCCGCAATCAATTTTTCGGAATGATCTGTATATTTTCCAATATGTTCTTTATCAATATTTAGTGGATTTCTGATTGGTATGGATCCTGTTATTTTTGACAACAATTCTATGTCATCTCTCTCCATTCTTCTGTATGTTATTATCCCAGCATTCCTCAGAGGAGCTATTGCCGCATCAGCCACTCCATCTCGAACAATTAGTATGTCGATGCCAAATGAAGAAATATGCTCTACCATCTGTTGAATTTTCTCCATATCTCTATCGTGAAAACTCTTTAATNNNCCTATNTCACTTACCTCAATAGAAGNCTCCAAATCTATTTTTTTATTTTCTAATTCACCATCGATGATTGCAATTTTTCCATTCTTTGAAAATGATGGTGTTGATTTATCAAGTCTAGTTTTTGCCAATACTAATCCATGTACNAATCTTGAATTTTTCATCTTACCACTGTCAATTTGAAGTCTTTTTATGCGTAATCTTTCTAGATCATCTCCTCCTTCTTCATTTGCNAATAAGGNAGCCGCTTCTAATGCACAAGAAGTCAATATTTTNGAAGTNCCTTCTTCTATCTTACCAGCNAAAGAAGTAGAAACAATAGCTAATTCTAATTCTAAACTATCTGATTTTTTAGATATTCTTTTTAATTCCTTTAATGATTCTTCTAGTGCTATATTATATCCATTCAAAATCACTGATGGGTGTACTCCCATCCTAACCAATTCAAGAGAATTCTGAAGTAATTCAGAAGTCAATAATATTGTTGTTGTAGTGCCATCTCTCGCAGACCTATCTTGTAAAGAAGATGCAGATATTAACAATCTAGCAGTCGGATGTTCCACTTTTGCAGTTTCAAGAACTGTCACTCCGTCATTGGTTACAAGAACAGAACCATCATCTTCGACTAACATTTTGTCTAGGCCACGTGGCCCCAGAGTTGATCTTACTGCTCCTGCAAGAGCAATTGAGGCTTTTACGTTGTTAACCAATGCCGCACGCCCTTGAACACGATCAGTATCCTCTAATGCAATATCATGCTCTGTTTCACTCATTATAATCTCCCGAGATAAGAATTTGTTTTTAATTCGCTTGTTGTACTAACACTTATTGAAGCAATCTAAGAAACGTTGTATTAATATACCTCTCATATCTCCCACTATACAACCACAGGTTAAGTAGTGATGAGTTATGTCTGTCTCAAGTGATGAAGAATGGGAAGAAAACATGCTAAAAGAAATGGCAAAATTGTTTTCTACAATGGGCATGAATGTCGATTATGACATGTTAAAATCATTAATGCACCAATTAAAAAAACGTCTAGAAGAAATGGGNATGAATCCTGAAGATATGGCCAAAACAAATGTTAAGATGGATTTCAACAAAATAGANTCAAATTTAGANCCNCAAGAAATAAAGAAGATGATGGANAATTTGATGGGAATGGGTAATCCAGAGGGATTTAGCGATTTACTTAAGAACATGGGAATAAATATGAAAATAAATGAACCAGTAATTGAAGTAAAGGCAGAAATTAATGATTCAGATTCCGATGCTGATGATGAAATTGATGAAGATAATTTTCACATTCATGAAGATCGTATGTATCTTACTATAGATATTTCTAGATATACTGATTTAGAAGCCAATTCAATAGAATTGAATCTTGCGGATGCAGGTATATCGCTACAAGTTATGAAAACTACACAATTACGCCCCTTCAAGAAATTTAACCTACCAGAACCAGCCAGTCGAATTATTGAATGGACATTTAATAACGGTGTTTTAGATGTTACTTTTGATATTAATTCAACAATGTATATATAAAAAGGAGATGAAAAAAAATGAGTGGACCAGTAATAGGAATTGATTTAGGTACGACAAATAGTTGTGTTGCTACATTAGAAGGAGGGCAAGCAGTAGTTATTCCAAACTCTGAAGGCTCACGAACTACTCCTAGTGTAGTAGCTTTTACAAAAGATGGTGAGCGGTTAGTAGGAATAACAGCAAAAAGACAGGCTGTTACCAATTCAGATCGAACAATACTTTCGGTTAAGAGAGAAATGGGGACCGATTGGTCTCAAAAAATCGACAAAGATGAATTTTCGCCACAGGAAGTTTCTGCATTCATTTTACAAAAACTAAAAGCAGATGCAGAAGAATATCTTGGTAGAGAAGTAAAACAAGCTGTAATAACATGCCCTGCTTATTTCTCAGATGCACAAAGGCAGGCTACAAAAGATGCTGGAAGGATTGCTGGTTTAGAGGTCCTTAGAATAATAAATGAGCCAACAGCAGCCGCCTTGGCATACGGAGTAGATAAAGACGATGATCAAACAATACTAGTCTATGACCTTGGAGGAGGTACTTTTGATGTTTCAGTTTTAGAAATATATCAAGTTGATGGACAACCACAAATCGAAGTAAAGGCGACTAGCGGNGATAATCGACTTGGAGGAGATGATTTTGATCATGTTGTAGTAGATTGGTTAGTTTCAGAATTCAAAAAATCTACTGGAATGGATCTGAAAGCAGATCTTCAGGCAATGAGTAGACTTAGAGAAGCAGCTGAAAAGGCCAAAATAGAATTATCATCTTCTGCATCAACGCAAGTTAATTTACCATTTATCACGCAGAACAAAGATGGTCAACCAGAACACTTAGATATGTCCCTATCAAGATCAGATTTTGAGAAATTAATTAGTAAATTAGTTGAAAGAACTATGGCCCCAACAAGAAGGGCAATGAAAGACTCTGGAGTTAAGAAAGGAGACGTCGATAAAGTAATACTCGTCGGAGGATCGACCAGAGTTCCTGCAGTACAATCTGCAATTGAGAAAGAAGTTGGAAAAGCTCCTTTTAAGGGCATTAATCCTGATGAAGCAGTTGCCGTAGGTGCTACATTGCAAGCAGGAATAATTGTAGGTGATGAAGGAGTTACCGATGTATTACTATTAGATGTCACTCCGTTATCCTTAGGTATAGAGACTTTAGGAGGAATAACGACACCAATGATTGAGAGAAATACTACGATACCAACACGTAAATCTGAAACCTTCTCTACAGCAGCCGATAACCAACCTGCAGTGGAAGTTCACGTTTTACAAGGAGAAAGAGAATTTGCTAAAGATAATATTACTTTAGGGCAATTCCATCTTGTTGGTATCCCTCCATCTCCCCGTGGAGTTCCGCAAATTGAAGTAACTTTTGATATAGATGCAAATGGAATAGTCAATGTTTCCGCCAAAGATCTAGGAACAGGAACTGAACAATCGATAAAGATAGAAAGTCAAACTTCTTTATCAGAAGATGAAATCCAACAAAAAATAGCAGAGGCAGAAAAATTTGCCGAAGAAGATAAATTAAGAAAAACTAGAGTCGAACTTCGCAATCAGGCAGATAGCATCATTTATCAGACACGCAAAACTATCGAAGAGACTGGTGACAAACTTTCCGAAGAAGATACGCAACCAGTTCTTGAAAAATTAGATGAGTTGGAAAATCTCATTGTAAAGGATGATCAACCCATACCTCTCGAAGACATAGATGATGCTGCAATACAAGCAAAATTAGCAGAAATAGAACAATTGATGCACGGACTTTCTACAAAGATATATGAAGCAGCCGCTGCAGAAATGGCAGAACAAGGTTCAGAGGGAGACTCCGATGACGGAGTAGTAGAAGCAGACTTTGAAGTGGTAGATTCTGATGAAGAAAATGAAGAATCTTAATCATTATCTGTAATCATCCTGTGCAGAGTCTTCACATGTACTCCTGATGTTCCAAATTTGAATAGAGGATTACTTGCTTCTGATTTAGCCTTACCTCCTGGGCCCCATGCAGTACCTGCTATGTCCAAATGAATCCAAGGAATCTGTTCTTCTTCTTTGTCAAAATTATAGTTTGGTACAAATTGCTTCAGAAAAGCTGCAGCAGAGTTTGAAGAACCAGCCCTTCCTCCTGCAGATCCATTTCTGACATCTGCAAATGCAGAATCAGTCATATATTTCTCAAAATCTGAATTCAATGGCATCCTCCAGACACTTTCGCCCTCAATCTTTGCTGCATTTTTAAGCCTTTTTTGCAATGAGTAATCATTACTCCACATTCCAGTTATTTGATTACCTAAAGCCACCACAACTGCTCCTGTTAAAGTAGCTAAGTCGATAATGTATTCAGGATTAAATTCACCCGCTTTCCATAACCCATCGGCTAAAACATTTCTTCCTTCTGCATCCGTACTAAATATCTCAATAGTTTTTCCAGAGTAAGTAGGTATGACATCACCGGGCCGATAAGCACCTGATCCAGGCATATTCTCAGCTAAACATGCAATTCCATTTACTCTCTTTCCATATCCAGTTGACCATAATGCTTCCATCAATCCAAATACAGTTGCTGCACCACACATATCATATTTCATGTCCCACATTCCATTAGTTGGTTTAATGGAAATCCCTCCAGTATCAAATGTAATGCCTTTGCCTACTATGCACGGTCTGCGAATGTCTACATCTTCATCGGGATTAAGAGTAAATAATACCATACATGGTTTCCTATCACTTCCTTTACCAACATTTATCAAACCACCCATCCCTAATTCCTGTAACTTTTCCCAGTCATAAACTTCAACAGTTACATTTTCCTTATTTGCAGCCCATTTAATAGCCCTGTTTGCAAATTCCATTGGATATAATATATTTGCAGGTTCATTGCCCAAATCTCTGGCAAGATGTACTCCTCCTACTATTGAATTAATTCTTTTCAAACCTATTTTTAAAGAATCTTGATATCTATTGTTAGCCTGAAAATCTACATTCCAAGAATCTGAAATTTCCTCTTCGTCAGACTTTTTATGTTCATCAAAACTATAATCCCTCAACATCATCCCTTCTGCAAATATTAGCATATTTTCTAAGTTCCAGCCAGAAGTAAATCTAACCGTAATGTCTACTCCCTTTTTCTTTGATAATATACCAATAGTTCTGGCACCTGTATTTCGAATCAATTTTCGTGTAATCTTTTCCTTTTTACCCATTCCAACAAGTAATACTCTACAACCCTCTGTCCAAACAGATAATCTTTGGCCCTTTTTACCTTCAAAGTCCTTCGAAGAAATAGCAGATCTAATCAAGCTACGTTGTTTTCTGTTCAACCCATTTAGTGAATTATTCGGGGCCTTTGAGACTCCTTCGAATAATGGTAGTATCAGTTGCATTTTCACTTTATCGATTTCATTTATTTTCCATTTCATTATTATGCCTAAATATCGGATTAATTACTTGTATACAAAATTTACCTTGTAAAAATATATTTTAATACTATTTTTTTAATTATCCATTAGATATTTATAACTTTAAATGTCATCTTTTAGAATTAAAGTGTCGAAATATGGCATGCAATTATTTTTGTTGCAATTAAAGCNGCATTAAATTGCGTCAATCTATTGTCTANCCCTGGAGTAATTTCATTAACATCTGCCCCAATAACCTTTGTTTTTTCTGATTTAAAGACTCTTTCTATCAATTCAACTGCTGCCCAATATGACAACCCTCCGGGAACAGGCGTTCCCGTAGAGGGAACTAAGCCACCATCTAAACCATCAATATCAAAGGTAATCCAAATCGGACCTTCTAATTCAGAAATACGCTTTACTAATTTTGGCCAACCAGTGTTTCTTTCCATTACGCCAAGTATGTCTCTAGCAAACCAAGTTTCTATCCTATCATCATGATTAATTATTCTTGATTCTTCTTCNCCATATGCTCTAATGCCTATCTGGATNACTTTACCAACTCCTTCATCCAAACATCTTCTTATTACNGTACCATGAGAATATCTNTCTTCATTTAGTGTATCTCTCAAATCTGCATGTGCATCTATTTGTATCAGAGTAATCTGACTCAAATCATCAATTTCTGGGTGTTCATCTAAAATCTCAACTATAGGTAGTAAAATTCCATGCTCTCCTCCTAAAACAATTGGAAATTGACTTCCATTGATCCAGGGTTTGATATATTCTTGAATTGAATCTAATTGTTTCCTTAAAGTCGACTCTTCTGAAGACCACTCTTTAGCTGTATGAAAAGATAATCCACAGGGAATTTCAGAATTCAAAATGGGATCAAATAATTCAACTTGAGAACTTGCATCTATACAAGCACTTGGACCATTTGAAGTACCTTCCATCCAACTAACTGTCATTTCTAAAGGAATGGGTAATATTACTAAATCATAAGGTCCATTTTCCGCCTCTTCCAGGCCAAGAAATTTTCCATTCGCTAAGTCTTCCACAAATACTCCGAGAGCATCTTAAGATTAATCGCTTCGGCATCATTTCTTATTAAAACTACACTTTAAGTGAGATGTTTGAAATAAAGAGGTCCTTCGCATTAATCTAAAGGAGTTGTTGTAATGGGCCTGACATTAGCACAATTAACTCAAGCAATAAGGACTAAAGTCGATATGGATATGGAAACTGTTGTTGCTGAGAATATAGCTGAGCACGCACTCGGTTTTTTTGGTTTTTCGAATAGAATTATAGATAATGCTTTAGAACCAACAGATAGGAATTTATTTTATCAACTACAAGATTATGACTTGTTAACTACCGAATCGGAAGAAACTACATTATGGGATGGNAGGGAATGGCGNATTCATTATTGGAAATTTAAAGCCAGTGCTGAAGCATTTGCACTTGCTGCAGCGGAGGCTGCAAAAAATCAACAATCTTTGATTGNTGAAGATCCATATGCAGGAGTATATGATGATGTTCCTACCGAATTATGGAGAGAACGTTCTGGTATCGATGATGATTACGAAGAACCACTATTCTGATAATTAAGAGCAACATACCGTTTGATTCAAAGGTCAATAGGTTATCCATTAATTGTGACAAGTCAAAAAGTACCTGTATTGATTTTCATCATTCTTATTTGTAGCATTACTCCTATGAATGCCTTTGGTGATGATAAGACTACGGACAGGTCATGCGAGATTTTAGTAGATTGGGACGTCCAATATAACGGCTTTGAATCTAATATGTCTACAGAACTTATTCATAGATATATTGTTAATTTTGAACCAACTTATGTTAATGGAACTTCTCCTGGAGGAGTTTCCATTCAGGCAGAACATCTTCGTAATGGACTGGATATTTTATCTCAAGAAGAAATTACATTTGTAAATGCAGGAGGTGCCATTGATATCGTTCTAAATTCTCAACCCATTTTTAATGACAAAATAATTTTATTTGTTGAAACTAGTGAAACATCTTGTACAAGGGAATTATCAATAACTCAATGGAATCAACCAATTTCTGATCATGAAGTAACAAGGGAAACTACTTGGTCAATGGAAGGAGGTCAGACAGATACCAATCAATCAATTTTATTTGAAGGCAGAGGCTGGCAGAAAAGAACAAATTCGTTACTAGAATCAAATGAATTAGGCAATGGTTCACTATTACTTGATTTATCCGACGGAGTAAGAACCACAACTCTTTCTCTAGATTTGAGTAAAGTTTGGTTAAATGAATCATATGATGGTTCAGAATTAATCACACAAGATTTCGAAATGTTAGGCAGTGGATCAATNNTTTTATCAGNCTCTGAAGAAGGAGAGGGTTTGTTAATTGAAGCACAAGTCAAGGATGCATTTATCGTTCGCTCATGGTCAGAAAATACTCTCACTGAGCGTATCAGAATAGANGCATCTGGTTGGCTCTCTTTTAATGGAGGTTCTAATGATAGTTCTGAAGGAGGATTTGGCGAAATATCTNTATTTTATTATGAAACATGGGATGAAAATGGTNTTAGACGTTTACAAGATACTCAAGTAGAGGCAAATGTCTCTGTAAGAATTAGTGGCTTTGGTGAATCTTTTTCGTTTGAATTAGATGATTTCATGACCAGTGAAAGATGGGAAGATGGAATACGAGAACATCAATTTATGAAAATGTCCGGTGCTGGAAATTTTGATTTCATAGCATCCGAATCTCCATACATAGAGGTTAATGGTACTATACCTGTTATTGATATGGAATCACTAGGCGGTGAAACAGTTTCNGATACAATTATAGTAGATGGAACNTATAGTGGAGATGCTGAAGGCAGTTTTGGACTAGTGAGGGAAATAGTAGATTCCGATGCCTATGCAAATGAAAGTGGAGAGTATTTTGAAGCAGATAAAATAAGGAACGAATTTTGGTTTAATGTTTCAGCTACTCCGATAGGCCCAATAGATCAAGAATTTAGTGCAGAACATAATTTAACATATGAGTACACCGTACCTCAGGAAGATTGGGACAATAGAATCCTGAAATATGAATACGTTGAGGACAATGGCTCTGTTCAATATGAATACCCTCCAAATTCCCCCACAATCATCCAACCACAACCTCCTGTCTCAGAATCTATATTTTCTAATCCAATATCTAGGGAAACTGGATTGTGCCCTGAAATATTATTTTTAGGAGATCATTTTCATCTAATTGGCAATTTAGCACTACCTCTTGAAGTAAGTGTAGTTGATTTAGATATTGTAAATATAGATTCTCATANCGTTTCAATTGCTCTCTGGGAAGGCAATTATTTCAACTCTAATAGTGCCTTTGGTAGTGTAGTAAATGAAGGNTTACTAGCAGGATTACTACATGAAGTGTACCGAACTGTAGATTTTGGTAATGGCAATGATTCAAACAATGAAAGCATAAAATTCTTAGAATATCAACTAACTGATACTATACTATATCCCTCAATAATAACTTCAAGTGAGAANTCTGCTCCCATTATCAATACATCTTCAAACTCATCTGTTAGATTTAGAGAAGGNTATCTATTTAANGAAGGAGGTAAGGCTAATTTAGAAATTCTAGTTACTGATATAGATACTGATGTGGTTTCGGTAATTGCCGATTTTTCTGAACTAGGATTAGGAAAAATATCTCTTTCTGATTCAGGGTTAAATGGAGATTTAGTTATAAGAGATAATATTTGGACTACTGAAATAATTCATAATGGATTACAATACGGTGCTATTGAGATACCTATAACATTACAAGATATATGGNCNAGTGTAACTCAAAATATTACCATAATAGTTCTTAATGAAGCCCCAAGGATGCTTTCAATTGAATTTACTCCAANTCAAGTATTCAGAGGTGAGCAGGTATTTGTTTCAATAAAGGCAGTTGATGGCCATGGCGTCGATTCTGTATCTATTGATATGTTTGGCAATGGAGGNGGGATTACTGTTTTANAATTAGTTGAAGAATTATGGANTGGTGTTTTTACTATTCCTGAGGCCTTTACTCCAGGAGAGAGGAACTTGATAATAAGGCTCGTAGACAGNACNGGAGAATCTAGGACAACTTCTCAGATATTTATTAATGGCCAATTCAAAGATGCAAATAGACTGACAATTTTAAATGATTCACCATTAATAAATAATATTACATTGTATAGAAATAGTCAAATTGTAAGTAAAATACTCATNCCTGAAAGTGGAATTCCAATATCTCATACACTNGAAGTNACCGTAAATGATGTGGACGATATTTCTTCAGCGCAGATTAAAATTGGTAGATTGGCTCCAATAGGTAGTTCCAATTCATGGCTTTTGTTAGAGGACAATGGTAATAATGGAGATAGAATAGCGAACGATAACATATATACTATTTCTTTCGATGTTAGGAATACATTATCAGAAGGNGAATTTATAATTTTGATACGGGCAACTGATAGTTATCTCTCAGTGACACCAACAGAATCACAAGAACATACTTTATTTTTAGAAAGAGGAACTTCTGATAATTCTGAATTTGATAATTGGTTATCAGAAAATTCAATGTTTTTAATATCATTTTTAATGATAATTTTGTTATTAACCGGATTCGGTGGAGCATATTATTTNCTGAGAAATTCAGAATTGTNACTATTTCAAAGAATGGTACGAGTGCCGGGATTTGAACCCGGGTTCAGGCGTTGGCAACGCCCGGTGATAACCACTACACTACACTCGTATATCCAACTGGAAACGGAATTCACTTTTCTATACGTCGGTGAATAATCATCATAAATCAGAAAGATAATTCAAAATTTTATCTCTAGTCTCCCGATAAAAACCTATTTCACGTCCATGAGGATCTTCTAAATTCCAATCTTGTGAAATTCTTAAGTTAGGGCAATTTACTCCACATCCCATGCTGATTATTTTATCAAAACCGTGAGTCTCAATGTCATCAGTTGATTTAGGAAATTGATTTTCAACAGATAAACCAATCTCCGATAGCACTTTGATTGCATTAGGTGCAATTTCTTCTCCTGGATGAGTGCCAGCGGAAACTGCCTCATGCCCCATTCCTTTTGCTATTGCTTCGGCCATTTGACTACGGCATGTATTGCCAACACAAACAAATAGAATCTTCATATTCTTTCTATATGGCAACATATTAATCAACTTAACTAAAATATTTCCTATAGTCTCATATAAATTTAATTTTTCATGATTGCCGCGGGATATAGTTGAAGTACAACTACTATTGCCATTGATTATGGGAGATTCTCCAATAAGCCATCACAAAGGAACTGAACAAGAAAAATCCACACAAGAAACTGCTACCAATGAGCAAAAATCACAGATGGAACAAGCATATAGAGAAATGCAAAGGAAGATGCGAATTGCTAAATTAAACGATGATATCAAACACAAAATATTAGTTCTTTCAGGAAAAGGCGGTGTTGGTAAATCAACTGTTGCGGCAGGACTAGCTCTATCATTGGCTAGAAAAGGGTTGAAAGTGGGGTTAATGGATATTGATATTACTGGCCCCAATATTCCAAAGATGTTAGGTTTAGAGGACATGGATCTAAACGTAGAAGATGGCCAAATTTTTCCTGCAAAAGGGCCACACGGAGTTAAAGTAATTTCAATGGCTTTTTTAATTGAAGATCCAGATAAGCCTGTGATATGGAGAGGGCCAATTAAATTAGGCGCAATACAACAATTCATCGGAGATGTTGCATGGGGTAAATTAGATGCATTAATTGTAGATTTCCCTCCTGGTACTAGCGATGAACCATTGACTGTAAGCCAACACCTTCCTGGAATTGATGGCGTAGTAATAGTAACCACTCCACAAGAAGTCGCGTTGCTAGATAGTAGAAAATCAATCAACTTTGCTAAAACAATTTCTGTTCCAGTATTAGGAGTTGTAGAAAATATGAGTGGATATAGGATTAGGGGAAAATCTGATCCCAATTCTAAAGTATCTTTAATGGGTCCTGAGGGAATTTCGATAGAGTGTATCTCAGATGATGAAGGGAATTGGTCTACTACTCTTGATATTTTCAAGAAAGGAGGAGGACTTTCTGCGGCAGAAGAATTGTCTGTTCCATATCTCGGCTCTTTACCATTTGATCCAGGAATAGTCAGAGGAGGGGATGATGGCGTACATAGGATTATTGCTGAACCTGAAGGAGAAACAGCACAGGCATTCAATATAATTGTTGACAACATCACTAATTCACTTAATGAAGATGCTACTCCATCTCTAAAAATAACTTAATTTAGTCATATTTATGGGTCGAATTGATTTCATAAAGACGACTCCCCTGTATTACTAACATGGTTGCTGAGACAGGCATATACATCACTTGGGTTACTGGTGCAATCCTCGTGAGCATCATTTTTATGCCAATTTTCAAACCTCCTTATGCCAAAATAACAACAGATGGCTTCATTGACATGTTTAGAAGATATTGGGCACATATAATTGTTGTTTTTTCAGTCTATATTTGGAAAGATTTGTTTGATGGTTTAGATAGATCTTTAATGGCAAACACCAGAATAGACATGACTCCTTATGTTTATGCAATTGAAGGCGATGTAGTTTTGTGGATACAAGAAGGTTTCCGATCAATTTTACTTGACCAAGTTTTGACCCATTTTTATGTTATGGGATTTATGGCAGTAACTTTTTCTTCACTAATATATCCTATTTATTTTGATGACCGACATATGGCAGATCGCGTTTGCTTGTCTATTTTTTGGGTCTATACATTCGCCATCCCGTTCTATTTATTCTTTAATGTAAGAGTAACTGGAGATCATATACCGCTGATGGAGACAATCGCATATGATTTAACTCCTGAAATACATAATTGGTTTACTCGTATTGATCCATTTACTAATGGAATGCCAAGCTTACATATTGGATTACCCTTTGCTGTTTGGCTCTCTATGCAAAAGTGGGATGAAGATGGAAGATGGATAAAATACAGAAATTTTTTATTAATCTTCATTTCATTTACTGCCTTTTCGATAATTTATCTTGGAATTCATTGGCTAGTTGATATTATTGGAGGAATGGTAATTGCAATTTTAGCAGTTAGAATGACCGAAAGAACTCATAAAAAAATATGGAATATTTTTGACGAAAGACGTTTCTCTTCTCGTTTAGCAAGAGCATTAGATAATCCAAAAAGATCTCTTTCAGAATCATTAGATGGATTAGATTCCATTATTGAACCATTTAGGGAGCCCGGAAAGAAACAAACCAGTCTTTTCATAGCCGTACTTCTGATATCTACAGGTAGTGTTTTATTATGGGATGCGACACATCAACATTTCCCAATTGAGGGCTCAGAATGGCCTACTTCTACTTCTGGAACAGGAGATTGGCTTGTAACGATTGAAGAATTGCCTGATGAGACGATTTCTATTACTACTTGGAATACTACGACTCTAAAAAATTATTCTGTATCTACTAAGCCTTGGAGTAAGTTGCCAAATGCAGTAACATCGGATGAGGGATTTGCTTTATTCACCAAAGAAAGAATTGATTACTTTGAATTCAATGATGATTTTGAAATANTACAACCTCTATTTCGATATTATCCTGAAAATGATATAGAAGATGTNTCTNTAGGTTCCAATTCAGATGGNTTTGTTATAGTAATTTCTCATAATTCCTTTTTGAGTTTATTAAATAAAGACGGCGATTTTCTCTCACCTTTATTGAATGGGCCATTTAATGACGTAACAGCCTCAGATAATTTAATTGCTTGGTCGTCAAATTCCACTGAAAATCTTTTNGTCAATATTACTTCTTTTGACTCCCAATTAAATTCAAACATTGAAATTAATCCACGAGATTCTCTTTCTGACGCCACTNTATTGTCCGAGGACATAGTAATAGATTATCCCAACTCAACAATTAAGGAATTGATATTGGATGACAAATGGTTGATAGCATTAGTTGATTTAGGATATATGGATAGACTAGTGTTGGTGGATATTTTCTCCGGTAATCAAAGTATTCTGGGAGATCCATTATGGCAATCATCTTCTCCTAGCATCTACGGAAACAATATCGCCTTCTTACAAATATCTTCTTGGAATCCCACATTGTTAAATCAAGAACCATCTGNNCCAAATGATGTTTGGCTATATGATACTGTAACAAATCAATCATCACGTTTAACATATGATGATTTAAATCAACTTCAGCCACATGCTTTGGAAGAGAGTATTGCCTGGACAGATGTAAANGATAATGGCGACTTAGAAGTTNTCGTATATCCATTGANGGAANTCTTTCGCCCTTATTCTTCAGTTTTAATTCAATCAGCAATTTTGATGCTAATCCCTTTGACGTTCGTCTGGGCATCNCAATCNGCTAAAGAACAAGACTCGTAATTATTCNGCAAGTCTAAACATTTCATCAAGNCTTATTCTAGCTTTATTTATGATATCTTGATCTATCTGAATAATTTGTTCCGGTTTCGGATTCTTCAACGCTTGTAATATATCTTCCAACTGTGTCTTTTTCATATGTCTGCACATCACACAAGCACCAATGAGATTCAATTCATTCTCCGATTCTGCCATAATTCGTTCAGCAGTGCCACATTCAGTAATGAGCATAATATCTTTTTTCCCGTTTGCAGATAATTCCAATGCATTTTTTATCAAAGATTCACTACTTCCAATTATATCGCTTTCTTCTAAAACATCCGCATCACATTCAGGATGGCTCAAAACAGTTAATTCAATNCCTTGTTGATTCATCCTTTCTCTCCATGACCTTATTTTTTCTCCCGTGAAAACTGCATGTACTTCACATTCCCCATCATATACAATAACTTCTTTCTTCCCTTTAAGAGATTCTTGTAGATGTTTACCCATAAATTTGTCAGGTACAAAAATCAACTTATTACCCGGTAATTTCTCACAAATAGATAGATAATTACTACTTGTNACGCATACATCACACTCTGCCTTTACTTCTGCAGTGGTATTAATATANCATGCAACAGGTATTCCTGGATATTTNTGTTTAAGATTTCTTACATCTTGTCCATTAATNCCATCACTTAACGAACACCCAGCTTCTGGAGAAGGATGTAAAACTGTTTTATGAGGGCTCACTATCTTTGCGGTTTCGGCCATAAATCTAACACTCGAAAAGAGAATTGTTTGTTGAGGAGCATCTCTTGCAGCTTTAGATAATGAATAACTATCTGATACTTCATCGGCTACTCCATAAATGATGTCTGGAGTTTGATATGAATGCGCTATTATGAAAACATCCTTCTCTTTNTTTAAATTATTAATTTCTAGTGTCAAAGGGGCTATAGTTTTACATATCTCAATANNCCATCTTTCCTTTTGCTGAATCACATTGTTTAAACGCTCTGCTTCTGATTGAATATCTGCCTCAGAATAAATTTTTGGGGCAATAATGCCCTTTTNTTGAGGCACCNNAGGCATCTCCATAGTCATCTTCTTCAGACCNNCCTCGAATGAAACCGCTTTCAAGGTATGTCATATCGCATGAGCATGGAAGCCGCCGATATTCCGATGTGGATAGTCGAGAAAGTACTCCATCAAGGAGCAGAAGCTACTGTTACTGCAGGCTCTTGGATGGGGAAGTCAGCAGTATTGAAGATGAGAAAGCCCAGAGGGTATAGGACTCCTCATTTAGATCGTAAGTTGACACGTCAAAGATTGACCGTAGAAGCCAGGGCATTAGGGCGACTTCAATATCATAACCTGTCCGCTCCTTCTATAATCGATTTGGACCTAGAGCAGGGATGGATTTTGATGTCTAAAATTGAAGGAATTACTTTATTTGATTACCTGAATAACAAAAATAATTTAATTTCTGAAAAAATTAAATTATTTGGAGCAACAATCAGAGAATTACATGAAATTGGAATATCTCATGGCGATTTGACAACTCATAATGTTCTAATTGATAATGGTGGTAATTTATCATTAATTGATTTTGGATTAGCTAAAATATTGCCTGAACTTGAACATTTAGGTCTAGATTTGCAAGTTTTGAATGAATGCCTTACAGCAAGCCATTCAGAATATGAAAATGCAGTTGAAGATATGGTTGAAGGATATCTTTCTGCAGATTCGGAAAAGGAAGACGTAATCTCTGCACCTGAAGTAATTTCCCGNTTTAATGAGATTAGGGGTAGAGTACGTTATCATGCATAGGTGAAATTATGAAGATTTTTTTTGCAACAAGTAATCAAGATAAAATAAAGGAGGCCCATACTCTCCTTAGTGAATTGGGCCATTCAGTTGAAGAACTACGAATAAATGGTAAATTCCCTAATTTTATTGAGCCACAATCATCCGATTTGAAAGAAGTAGCAACTTCAAAATTAAGACAAGCAATAGCATTAATTGAGGGTACAGAGTTAGAAGATTATGCAATAATGGTTGAAGATTCTGGTTTATTTATTGACCAATTTCCGGGTTTTCCTGGTGTTTTTTCATCATTTGTATATGAATCTGTAGGCTTAAATGGAATCCTAAATTTGTTAGAAAAATCTACTAATCGTAGCGCAGAATATCGCTCAGTAACATTATTACATTGGAAAAATAAAATTTGGGAATCTTCAGGAGTATGTAAAGGAACAATNTCGTTNGANAAACTAGGNNAAGAAGGTTTCGGTTATGANCCAATATTCATTCCTTTAGAGGGGAATGGAACAACTTTTTCACAAATGAATCGTAAACAAAAAACTCTTATCTCCCANCGAACCTTTTCACTTAAGGGCCTACTAGATTCACTAAAACTTCCGTCAAAGTGAATAGTTAGGGGCTCTTGTCTTAACTCGGGATTACTATGCCGTCGATGACAAAGTTGGTTATATCATTGTCATTATTACTTGGAGTTCCAATATATTTGATTTATATCGTTAAGGAAGGATTGGAATTTCAAATAGCAGGAGGCATNNTTCTTCTATCTTTGACATCTTTACTATTATTTTCTGGACCCTCNCCAATTAAGCCAATTTTAAGCCAAAAAGAACTTTTAGAAAATAATAATAATGAATTAATTAATGACATCGAATTGCCTCCACCAGTTTTGGAAAACGAGGGTGCAAACTATCGTCGTGAACAAAAAATAAAACGTAGCCGTGGAAGAAANGTTACNGATGAAACCCTTNAATTAGATATTTTAGAAGATGAACAAATACCTCCAGTAGTCGAAGAAAAGGACCATTCAAATGATGTCAAAATAGCAATGCCATATGTTGCTTCCATTGATCCTCAATCAGAGATGGAATCTGAGATTGATATTTTCATTAGCCAAAAGAGGTTAAAAAGAGAAGAATTGAAGAAAAAAATAACCATAGAAAGAAGGATGGAATTAGCCAAAAGAAAAGCTTCCAAAGTAAGTAATTGGGCCGAAGCAGAAGATGGTGAAAATATATCCAAATTACTTGAAGACCCTAACCATGGCTTTACAATTTTATTAGAATCAGAAGAGGTAGATAGAACAATCCCTCATGGNATATCATATGTCAGAATAGATCAGCAACGTATATTGAAAGTAAGAATACCTTTACACGTCCCGAATAAAAATATTGAAGATGTTATTCCTCCATTACCTGAGCCACCCGGCTTCCTCCATTACCTGAGCCACCCGGGCTTCCTCCATTACCTGAGCCACCCGGGCTTCCTCCTCTCCCAACTCCNCCTCCGGTGAAATATAGTGAAGATTGATTCCAATCATACGTACTTTGAAGGGTTATAGTGTATTCCGTAGGNATATGGAAGAAGTATTGTTAGTCGATGATATACCTGTTGAGGAAGCAAGTCCAAAAGGAGGAATAATCACTATTTGGACTCTTAATCGACCAAATAAGCTAAATGCTCTTAATAACAGAATTCATGAAGAAATAAAGAAGCAATGCATCAGGGCCGAATCAGATGATAATGTCAGAGTTATTATTATTCGAGGAGCTCCTCCTCTTCCGGCTCAAGAAGGAAAAAAAAGCAAACCACCTTCTTTTGCAGCTGGAGCAGATATTTCAGAATTTGAAAATAAAAATTCTGATGACGTAAGGCCATTTTTTGAAGATAATGCATGGGAAGCAGTCTGGAATCTATCTAAACCTACTATCGCAATGGTTGATGGTTTTGCACTTGGAGGAGGGACAGAATTAGCACTCTCTTGTGACATAAGATTCGCTTCTGAACAATCAAATTTTGGTCAACCTGAAATCAATCTTGGTTTGATACCTGGAGGAGGAGGAACTCAACGATTATGCAGATTATTAGGATATGGCAAGGCTATGGAAATAATATTGAGCGGAAATATGATTGGAGCAGAAGAAGCTTTGAGAATAGGGCTTATTAATGCAGTTTATGAATCTGCAGATCTAGAAAATTCCACTATTTCATTTGCAAAGCAAATAGCAAAAAAATCTCCTCATACCATAAAGGTAGCAAAGAGAACTATTAGGGCTTCTTTGGATTTACCCTTTTCCGAAGGGATACTCGCTGAAAGATCAGAATTTGTTGCATTATTCGATACTGAAGATAAAGAAATTGGAGTAAAGGCATTTTTACAAAGAAAAGATGCCTCGTGGATTGGTAAATAATTATTTCAAATACACTATCTTTGAATTGACTTTATTTCTAAAAATTCTTCAAGTCCATGGACTCCTAATTCTCGACCATTTCCTGACGCCTTAAATCCACCAAATGGGGCACTAACATTAAAGAAACCTCCATTGATACTAATTTGACCAGTCCTCATGTTTCTTGCAAATTCAATCGCTCTTTCTTCATCTTTTGACCAAACTCCTCCGGATAGTCCATAAATAGAATCATTTGCTAATTCTAAAGCCTCTCCCTCTTCTTCATATGTCGTAATTACAAGAACTGGCCCAAAAATTTCCTCTTTCCAAATTGTCATTTCTGGAGTAACATCTTTGAAAACTGTAGGTTTTACAAAAAAACCCTTTGTTATTTTGTCTGGCGTACCAACTCCTCCTGATAACAAAGTAGCACCTTCATCTATCCCTTTCTGTATGTAATTCATCACACTAATTTTTTGTTTTTCACTAACCATTGGTCCACAACGAGTTTCTTCATCCAGAGGATCGCCAACTTTGTATTTCTCATTCCTTTCAGTAATTACTTTGCAAACTTCTTCTTCCATGCTCTTTGGTATAATCAATCTTGTCAGAGCAGAACAAGTTTGGCCACTATTTTGATGGCAAGCTTGTATGGCTTTCTTACCAACTAAAATTGGATCTGCATCTTCTAGGGCAACATTCGCACTTTTCCCTCCCAATTCTAAAGTAACTCTCTTTACACTATCTGCAGCAGCATGGCTAACAGCAATACCTGCTCCAGTAGAGCCAGTAAAAGATACCATATCTATATCAGAGTGTGCGGCGAGATACTCTCCAATCTCAGAGCCATGGCCTGTTACTAGATTAAATACTCCTGCAGGAAGACCAATTTCATCAAATATTTCAGCAAGAATAAATGCACTTAATGGGGCTTCTTTTGAGGGTTTTAATATCATTGTACAGCCAGCTGCTATTGCAGGAGCAACTTTTCCGATTATTTGATGTAATGGAAAATTCCAAGGAGTTATAAAAGCACAAACACCAATTGCTTCTTTGACAATTAGTGAGTTTCTAACCTCTTCTTCCCATTCAAATGTTTCCAATATTTTAGCATATGATCGTGCTACTACTCTTGGAGTTCCAACCATGGCCGTACGTGAATAACCAATTGGAGTTCCCACTTCTGAAGTTATTATTTGGGCTATCTCTTCACTACGCTCTTTAAGTGATGCTGATAATGAGTTTAGAATATCTATTCTATCTTCAACTCTACTTTTTGACCAATCAGTGAAAGCTCCCTTTGCAGATTTAATAGCATAATCTATATCTTCTTGATTTCCTACCGGGATAGTTCCAATAATTTCTTCAGTCGAAGGATTGATCACTTCAATTCTCTCAGTACCCTTTGCCTTTACCCATTTTCCATTGATATACATTTCTCCGCGGTCATGCATGGTACTTCGAAAACGTCACTTCTTATCATATTCATGCATTTGAAAAAGAAAACACCTTTCGCTAGTTCATGGTTCTAACAGTTGAAAGACATGAAGGAGGAGTTGCATTGGTAACTCTTTCACCTGAAGCAGCAAAAAATACTTTCACCAAATCTAATTTTGATGTTTGCAAAAAAACTATTGAAGGTCTTATGGAAGATGTTACATGTTCATCAATTATATTGACTGGAAATGGCAAATTCTTTAGTGCAGGTGGGCCAATAAATGAATTTGCTGATGCAATAGACTCTGGAGAAATAAGCCAAATGGTCGGAGAAATGACAGAATCTCTACACTCATTATTAATTAAAATACGCACTTCTTCTACAGTTTTTATTGCTGCGATAAATGGTGCTGCTGCGGGAGGAGGGTTAGGATTAGCACTAGCCATGGACTATAGAATTTCATCAATTAAAGCTAAGTTAGCCGCATCCTTTTTCTCTTTGGGACTATCTCCAGATGGAGGAACAACTTGGCTTCTTCCTAGATTAGTAGGAACTCAGAAAGCAAAAAATTTCTTTTTCAATAATGAAATATGGAATAGCCAATTAGCATTAGATAATGGCGCGATAGATGAGATATGTGACGAAGAAGAACTAATCCCTAGATCTTTAGAAATAGCTAGAGAATGGGGTAAATGGGCTTTTCTTAGTCGCCGCTCTACTAAGCAGTTATTGGATGCTTCAACATCAACCTTTTTTGAAACTCAATTAGAATTTGAACGTGCCTTAATAATCTCTTCTTCTCTAACTGATGATTTTGCTGAAGGAGTTTCCGCCTTTATGGAAAAAAGAGAACCTAATTTCAATCATATAGAGGAGGAATAATGCTGCCTACAAGATTAATTATTATGAGGCATGCAAAAAGTAGTTGGGTAGATTCAAATCTTAACGATCANGATCGNCCTCTTAACCCGAGAGGTCGAAAAGATGCACCTAGAATTTATCAAGCACTTATGGAAATGGACTGGTTACCTGATACAGTATTTTTGAGTAGTTCAAAGCGTACTAGTGAAACATTATCACTAATGAATATGGATAGGAATGAAGTAAAAATAGAAATCAAACCTTCTATTTATCATGCGTCATTAGAAGAATTAATTATTCAATTAGNGNATATNGAAAATAATGAAACAACAATGATTTTAGGACATAATCCTGGTTCTGAACTATTAATAAATTATCTAATTGGAGAATGGCATCGTATGCCGACTGCTTCTGCTGCATTATTAGTTAAGGAAAGTAAATCTTGGAAATTAGAAAACATTCTAAGGCCCAAAGAATTAACATGATTATAATTTGGCCAATATATCGACCTGTGCAAGTGCTGATCTAACAAGAAAAAATGCAACAACTGAGCCGACAGTAAACGATAGCCCAATATATAAATGAGTTTCAAACATTAATACTGCAATGCCAATTAGTGATATATATGATACTGTTTGNCAAATTAAAGATATCCTCAATAGCATTCTATATTCTATCTCATGCACATTAGTAGAATCTTGAATGTATGAATTTATCAAGAAAAAAACCGCTTGGAAAGGTAAAGCAATAGCCAGCAGAGACAAACAAGCCACAGTAATTAATCCNGGATTTTCAGGATCAAGTTCCAATCCTCTGAATAATAAGTTACCTGTNTTCAAACCAATTATTGCAGCATGNATNGCCCATGCCCTATCAGCGGGACTTTCATCCTGCTTCTGGTTAGGTCCCATGGCTATTTGATTTTTTTTTAATTGTTGAATGTTACGCCAAAAAATTCCTTTTTTCTGTCTTTTTATGANGATANCAACTTTTTCATTTTTTAATTTTCAATATTATATAAATCTAGATATTTTTTNCTTACTTTAATTATCTTTGGAGAAATGACCATGGCACAATAAGGTTGCGAAGAATTCCTTGCATAGTAGTCATGATGATATTTNTCAGCAATATAGAATTTTGATTTTGGCACAACCTCTGTAACAATCTCATTATCATAAAAATCATTAAGACTATCAATAACTAAATTTATGATATTTCTTTCTTTTTCATTATTATAAAATACAATACTTCTGTATTGTGGGCCAATATCGTTACCTTGTCGATTTAATTGAGTTGGGTCATGTGATGTAAAAAAAATTTCTAAAATNGTTTTTAGATTAATTATTTTTGAGTCATAAGTCACTTTTACTACTTCTGCATGACCAGTCTTTTTCCTACATACTTGCTCATAGGTTGGGTTTTCAACATGGCCTCCGCAATATCCAGGCGATACCTCTAAAACCCCTTTCAAACCATTCATGACTCCTTCAGTACACCAAAAGCAACCTCCTCCAATGATTANATTTTCCATACATATCATCTTCTGTAATTAGGTGCTTCTCTAGTTATTTCCACATCATGCACATGGCTCTCAGACAAACCTGCATTTGTAATTTTAACAAAATCACATTTCTCTTTCATATTTTTGATACTTGAATTGCCCGTATACCCCATGGAGGATCTCAAACCTCCTACTAATTGATAGATTACATTCTCTACTGGCCCTCTTGCAGGGACTCTCCCCTCAATCCCTTCAGGGACATATTTTCTGGTATCTCCTTGTTCTGACTGGAAATATCTTTCATGTGAGCCATCAGTCATGGCTCCTACAGAACCCATTCCACGATAGATTTTGTATGATCTGCCTTGATAGAGTATGTTTTCTCCTGGGGATTCATCAGTGCCTGCGAGTATTGAACCAGCCATCACACAATCAGCACCTGCGGCTATGGCTTTTGCTATATCTCCACTATACTTTATTCCTCCATCCGCAATTACTGGAATACTATTTTCTTTACAAACATTAACAGTATTCATTATTGCAGTTAACTGAGGTACTCCTACTCCAGAAACAATCCTAGTTGTACATATCGAACCTGGTCCTATGCCAACTTTTATTGCATCTGCACCTGCATTTATCAATGCCGATGCAGCTTCTCCAGTTGCGACATTACCTGCAATAACCTCAATATCATCACTCATTTTTTTAATATTGCTCACAGTTTCTAATACGCCATGAGAATGACCATGGGCAGTATCTACTACAATTACATCTACGCCTGCAGCAAACAAAGCAGCAGCCCTTTCTAATCCCTTTTCACCAGTTCCTGTTGCCGCACCAACTCGTAATCTACCTCTTTCATCTCTACATGAATTAGGATTTTCTCTATTCATTTGAATATCTCTAACTGTAATCATTCCAGCACAATTGCCATCATCATCAATTACAATTAATTTTTCAATACGATTCTTATGAAGTATCTTTTGGGTTTCTTGTACATCCATGCCTTTAGGGACGGTTACTAATTCTCTTGTCATCATTTCTGAGACCTTCACTGTTTCATCTTCAACAAATCTAATATCTCTATTTGTAATTAATCCTACTAGTTTGCCATTATTATCAAGAACAGGGAATCCCGAGAATCCATATTTGGATTTAATTTTTCTTAATTCACCTATTGTTAAATCTTCTGATATAGTCACAGGATCAAGAATAAGCCCAGATTCAAATCTTTTTACTTTAACCACTTCATTTACTTGTTCTTCAATCGTTAAATTTCTATGGATAATCCCCATTCCTCCTGACTGGGCCATTGCAATAGCCATCTTTGATTCAGTAACTGTATCCATTGCAGCAGAAATAATTGGCATATTAAGATTAATTTTCTTAGTTAACTTAGTAGAAATATCGACTTCAGCTGGCAATACTCCTGATTCCGCAGGAAGTAACAACACATCATCAAAAGTTAGTGCTTCAGGTATGTCGCCTTGTGCCATAGGGATGCCCGTTGACCGTTATACTTGAATAATTCTATATTTAGTATGCAATTTCCATAAATACGCGACATTAAAAAATAATGGTTTAGCGGAACAAATTGTTACATATGCCATTGGACTTCATAATCATAGGCTGGAGAGAATGGATTCGCCTACCTGATTTAGAATCATCTCCCATTAAGGCAAAAACTGATACTGGTGCTTGGTCTAATACTTTACATGCCTTAGATGTCAAAATTGATAATACCAAAAATACTGAGTTTGTCAAATTTCGATTAAAAGAAAATGGTAGAATAATAAAGAAAAAAATCCAAAGGTGGAGAAATGTCAGAGACACAAGTGGAAAAGAAACATTAAGGCCGGTTATCAGAACAAAATTAGAGATTTCAGGTAGAGATTATCAGGTTGAAATATGCCTACAAGATCGTTCAAAAATGAAACATAGAATAATTCTAGGTCGAAATTTTCTTCGAAATGGTTTCATAGTCAACCCATCTAGAGAATATATGCATACTATGGTAAGATCTATGCCAAGGATAGTTATCGATGACTGATATTCTCAGTGTAATTAATATACTAATCTAATTAGGATTTAAAAATGGCTTATGAAGAGACTCCATATTCAATTCCTGAACCTTCTCCATGGTGGTTAAGAGGGCTAGCAATATTCATGTCTATAATGTGCATTGGAATGTTGGCACAAGTTGTTTCCGGATTACTCACTCCTGTTTACTTGGACTTGATGCCTGATGAATACTCCGATATAGAGCCATTTCCAAAAGACGGTACACAAGAGGAAATTGATAATTGGACTGCAAATGAAATTTTTTGGTCCCAAACAATTGATTATGTCAACGGTCTAGAAAATATGCTATTTTACTCAGCAATTTATGGCATTATATTATTTTTTATTGGCTTAATTTCTATTCCAGTCCTATGGTCTGGAAATCGTGATTTAGGGCTGAAAATAACTTCAATATGGTTTGTTATTTATGTAATTAGTCAAATACATTTGATATCGATGTTATATTTAGATGTTGGATTTTATCCGGATTATGACTTTGGCGCTGAAGCAGGCGGGCGATCAATACCTAATTTTATAGAATCAATCAGCCTTTTGGTGAGTATAGTCCAAATTCTATTTTGTAACACTATCCTTTTTGCATTTTTGGCTTTGGTGTATTCAAAGACGAAAACGAGAGCCAATTTCGATATTCCTTCCGGGTTCCATAAATCTCCGCCGTCTCAAGATTAATGAACAAATACCTTTTGGATAGTATATGACAGATATAATACAAGGCATAATGGTTGTTAATACAGAGACTATTCCGGGTAAAGTGATAACTGAAACATATGGAGTAGTTAGTGGTTCGACAGTAAGAGCGAAAAATATCGGACGTGATATAACACAAGGATTGAAGAATATTATGGGAGGGGAACTTCACAAATATACTGAATTACTCCAAGAATCACGCACAGAAGCCATGAGCCGATTAGTTTCAGATGCAATGGCAAGAGGCGCTAATGCGGTTGTCAATCTACGCTTTGCTACTTCTGCAGTTACACCAGGTGCTGCTGAATTATTTGCTTATGGTACCGCTGTTAAGGTAGAATAAGTTAAGGCAAGGTTTTCTTATGGTGAAAATTACAGAATATTCTAAAAAAAGCTTCTTTTTCTTATCAATATTGTTCCAAATAAGTTTAATTAATTTTCCAGTCGTTGCACAGGGTTCAGCAGGGGCTGAAGAGTCTGGTACGGGAATTTTTGTCTTTTGCTACCTGGGGCCGTTTATTTTATTAGCATTATTTGGATTAATTTGGGCGCTTTTATATCCAATTTTAGTCATATGGGCGTTTTTATTTAGTAGTAAAAAATTAGATGCTATGATTATGGATACTGCTGAGAGGGAAGCCCAAACATTTGCACAATTAGGAAAAGACCCTCTTTCTACTTTGGATGGCGGTTACAAGAAAGAAGTGATAGCCGCTGGAGTCG
>NHGE01000070.1 GCA_002172375.1 Euryarchaeota archaeon TMED129
TGGGGTTGATGGTCTTGGCATGTATCCTCCAAAAGTCATCATTTTCCAGGGTACTCATTGGTGGGAGACGTAATATACCATCCTTATCTGGTTTAGGTTGGAGTGTCTCAAAGAGATCTGGTGCCTGATCTCTAACGAAGTCTTTGAGGGTCTTTGCCTCACACTTCTTGCTGAAACACTTAAATGCCCATCCTGTATTGCCTTTGAATAGGAAAGTTCCTTGATCTTTTTTGGGTTTACCGCAGTTAGGACACCTAATGAAATAGGTATCCTCACGTCTGGCAGGGGTTCCGTTAAACCTCTGAACTAACTCATGGATGAGTAAGTTAACATCCATTGACTTGTTTGATGACTTCTCGAGCAAAATCTTGAGAATCAATAAGTTCACTATCAAGGTTTAGAAACTCATTAGTGTATCTGTGGCGACGAATCCATCTTTCTTTGACCCTCTCGATTTCTTCTTTCAGACTTTCGACAGCGAAATCTATTTCATCTTGAAGTTGTTCCTCAACCTCTTCAAAGATGAGTTCATTATCATAAGTTTGGTTGTGGGATTCAACCGCTAATCTTGTTAAAAGTTTCTTCATTAATAACTCCGTTAAGTTTTAAGTTTTGGTTTATCCGTTGATATACGTTTCTCACCTTCTAAGAGGCATTATCACTCTGTGTCAGTTCCACCAAGGGGAGGGTTTAGTGCCTGTCTGACGTAGGCAAAATGGTTATATTTCTAATCCTGTTTCAACTAATAACTTGTTCCATTTCTCGATAAAATCTTTTCTTTTATCTAAAAATGTAGAGTTATCATAATGACCCATAACTCCATATTTCTGTGGCATGTGTCCAAGTTGTCTGGAAATAATATCTCTATCTGCCTCTAACTTTTCTTGTCCATAAGTTGCAATAACATCACGCCATCCATGAGCAGATTGCTTGCCTCCATAACCTAAGTCTTGCAAGAATCCATTGATAGTTTCTTCATGCATATGAGGATGTTTTTTCCCGTCATAAGTGAAGAAAACATATGGTTGATGACCATTTATTTTTCTGATTTTTTCCATGATCTTTTTGATCTCTGGAGTTGAAGGTATTACATGGTCAAACTCTTTACCTTTCTCATTCTTTTGCCTTTTAAGACCTTGAGTTTGTGCAGGAATAATCCACCTGTTATTAGTTTCATCGAACCAATCCCAACGAAGTCTTACTAATGCTCCAACCCTCATACACATTAGTAAGTGTGCCTTGGTTGCAAGTTGAGTCAGGATATTACCTTCTGCTTCATTAATCGCTTTAAGAAAATCAGGTATCTCGTTCCATTCCAGATACTTATTACCTTTAGGTGTATATCCAGAAAGTTCAATACTAAACTTATCTCTTGCAGGATTTTGGTTATCTCGCATCCAACCTTTTTCGATTGAAAGATTAAATACTTTGTTCAATAACCTTCTGCATCGGTGTCCTTGATAAGGTGAGTTGTTTTGATTCATATGCTCAATAAACTCAACGATTCTTCCTTTACCGAGATTGTCTATTTCAAACAGATTTAATAGGGTATCTTTGCCATAGAACTTCTCCATTTGAATGCATCTATTTCTGTCGTTTTCATAAGTTCTTTCCTTTACATTTTTCTTTTGATTTTTTAAGAAATAATCAAATGCATCATGGAGTGTTTTATCAGATTTCTTTTCTGTTGGTTGCTCGAAGAACTTTTTTGGATTTTGGTTAAAAGTTGCAGACCACTTTATAATCTCATTCCATTTTTTTAATGCTTCAAGAGGATGGTTAAAATCAACTTTCCATTTTCCAAGTGGTACATCAATCGTTTTTCCTGCATACCTTTTACGACCAATAAATCTTTTAGAAGCACCCTGCCTACGTAGATATAATCCGCTACCCTCTGCAACTACGAAGTCCTTTCTTGTTCCTTTGCCAAGTCTGTTTATTTTCTTTGTATCTAACATTAGTTTTTACCTCCTTTCCAAGTGCCTTTTGCATAATCTTCTATCTCATCAGATCTCCAACCAACTCTTCTTTTACTGATTTTTACCCTTTCTGGAAACGCTTTTTCAATACGTTCTCTGCGGTCTATTGTTGACCTTGATAATGATGTTAACTGGGAGACTTGCTCGATAGTTAGGAAATAGGGAACAAAACCTGCTCCCTGATTGGGATACTTCATGTTTATAAGTGTTAAAGGGTATGTGTATCTTGATCTATGTTTCTCACCTTTTGCAGAAGCATTAGGCATCGATCTTATGNTAATATTATACTCTATTTTTTCAGTTGTGTCAAGCGTTTTAGCGAAATAAATGTCTTTATTTTTGGATGTCATTAAATGATAACAATAGGGGTTTGTGTGTCTTATGCGTGCCTTCTTTCTCTAATATCTTGGTTTTTCTTCGTCAAAACGCTCCATAACTGCTCTTTAATATCTGGGTCTACGTCCGCCCGGGGAGTTTCAGTTCGACTTCAGAATGCATTAAGAGACGCCACGAGCGTCTTTTTTTGTGTCTATACCTTGGTTTTAAAGAAAGAAAGGTGCTTATAGGTCTTCAAGAAATATTATAACGCTGCCCTTACTTGTGTGCCTTATGCGTGTCTTTTGCTCTTTGCTGTGTGCCTCCAAATAACACCTGTTTGNTTGCAAATACNNAGGTTATNTTGNCTTCNGTNGTACCAAATATGGTATAAAAACTACCATNATAGGGTGTTCCAATAACTGGCGGATAGGGAAACGCCAGTTGGAGACTATTGTGCCAACGAAAATACTGGTGTTTTAGTGTTCCAATAAGGGTGTTCGGGTGCTATAATAAAGGAACGAGAGAAACACCATCCTTTTTGGAACATGACTACTCATTTCAAGAGATCAAAAGCATTACTTTCAGAGAAAAGTTNATATAAATCCATAGGTTATGCTCGNCAGTCAACTACAAAACAGAGTTCTATTGGTGGTCAAGTTCAAGCATTAAAGGATGCAGGGTGTGTAGTTGTATTTCAAGAGACTATTAGCAGTGCATCTAAAGAAAGACAGCAGTTTAAAATAGCATTATCAACTCTTGAAGAAGGTGATGAGATTGTATTTACAAAGTTAGATAGAGGTTTTCGTAATCAAAGGGAATGTATAAACACACTTAATGATCTTCAAGATCGTGGAATCCATGTTCGTACCACCGATGGCATGATCAATACTCGTGCTTTAGGAAAGTTCGCTCCAATAGTGATTGGTTTATTGTCTGGTTTAGCAGAAGTGGAGAGACAAATGATTATTGAGCGTACTAATGAATCTATTGAATATAGAAAAGCAAATGATGGCAACCTCGGTGGTAGACCAAAAACAAATGATAAAAAAGAGAAGTTAGTTGTTCGACTTCGTAAGGAAGGAAACTCTTACAGGTCAATCCGATCTCAAACAGGTATTGCATTATCAACCATAAGAAGAATACTGGTAGAGCAAGAAACAATAGAAGAGTTGGTTGAAGCATGAGCAAGTATTTCCGAATAATCCTGATACTTCGCCCAAAAGATTTNCAACCATTATTAGGATTTTTTACTTTTTTAATCATTATTTTTATCAACTACATCTCATGAAAACTTTATTATTAGCATCATTATTATTCATNCCTTCTCCTTTACTTGCTCATAACAATAAAAGTTTTGAGGAGTGTACAAGGTATGAGATCAAAGAAACATACCATGAAGGGTACTATGACTCGCATGGGAACTATGTTTCTGGTTATGTCTCTTCCAACAGGGTTAAAGTACCATGCGTGGTATCACAAGCATCGAAACACTACCATAACGAGACTAAACCTGCATCATATATTCAATATAATCAAACGCCAAAATGTAATGGTAGCGGTACTTTAGGAGGACTTTTAGGGGGAGGATTAGCAGCAAGTCTGTCTAAAAAAGACGCTTATGGATGGTCTGTACCCCTCGGAGCAGTATTAGGAGCAGGTTTAGGACGCTCTGGGTGCCAATAATGATAGAAGAACACGTTATCGAAGACATGATCGACACTTTAACGAATAGTATTCGTGAAGCAGATGATCTTTTAGATCAAATGTCTTTATGCTGTGAATGGAGAGAATGGTTTCATAAGAATCAAGAAAATGAGATTCTTTTTGTATCGGAGGTACTTGATGAAAATAGTAAATAAAAATCCTCGAAGATTAAAAGAGGAAAAACAAGAGAAAACTACAGATATTTTCAGATGTAAGTTCTGTGGACAACTTCAAGGATGTTCTCCTGATGGAAAGATCGGCATGTATTCATATAAGATTCTTCGCCAACATGAACTGATATGTACAAGAAGACCTATCTAAACTGCTGCCTTTTTTCTTCTTCTTTTTGGTCTTGTATCTGTAAGAGATAACCCTGCTAACTTCAAATATTTTTGATCATTATCTTCTCTAACGTGATCTATGAAACTTGCATATTCTTGATCATCTTTAATGTCGATTGGTTTATCAATAAAGTGGGTTGATTCTATAATTTTGTCCTCTCTCCAAAAACGATGACAAACTGCCTCTTGCATTATGAAAGTTCTAAAATCTTTAACGTTAAGATCATTCATAGAGTTTCCTATGACCTCTGTTTGTTTAAATGATTCTCTGAAACTATCTGGTTTGATATATCTTTTTTCATACTGACTAACGAGATTTGTTAGATGGAACAAAGTTATGTTTTTGCGTATGCTCTGATCATCCAAGATCATTTCAAAGGATGCTCGATAGTTCTCTAAAGCAGATTTAATCCTATATTTCTTTATCATTTGAATCTCCTTTTCTTCTCTGATAGGTAGAAACTTTCGATTGCTTCATTAGTAATGTCGCTCATAGTTCCATATCTTGAGTTCTTTGATATGAGTTCTCGTAGGAGTCTTTCTACTTTTCTGTCAACTTCGATTTTCATAAAAACTATAGGGGTGTAAAAAAATATTCTGGATTTTTTTAATCGCTCTCTTTCCTTTTCTATACGTTGGATTTAAAGGTACTTTTTATATATTGACCTCTGCAAAATCTTGATCTGATTCACAAGGTTCAACGTTAAGTGAATCAAGTTTCTTCTTTAGAAATAGAGCATCAAGTGAGTCAAGATATTCTGTTTCATCAATAGTGGAAAGCATAAGATTTATCTGAAGGATTCTTTTTCGGTAATACCAACGAGCATCTTTTTGATTGAACTCATTTTGTAGATCATGGAGTTGATCTTCATACCATGTACGAATGTCTATCAATAAATCTCTATCCATACTTACCTTTGTCTTGGGAAATGTTTAGACCAGTATTCTTCAAGTGCAATCTTGTACACACTGGATACTGATAGTCTTGTCTTTCTGATTAAATCTCTTTCGTATTGTCTGAAGGTATCAACTTCAAGTTGGTTGAATGATACATTCCTTGTTGGTGTTTTTAATGTTGTGGAATACATAGATTCTGATTAAAAGTTATAGGGGTTGATATAGGAAACTGATGAGTAATCTTGAGTCGATAGGAAACACCCAAAGACTCCTTTTTGTGTGAACTTAATAAGGTAAAAGAAACACAAAGTATAATAAAAAATGATATTTAAACGTTTCTGATCAAATATCAGACAAAGTTAATCAATATACTCACCAGAAATACATGTAAAAGTTAACTTTGCGGAATCTTATGAACACTTAACGGAGTATTTAAAGGGATTCACGGAAGTTTTCCTTGTAATGTTCACTTGGTAATAACCTTGAACAACACTATTTAGCATCATTCCTAAACAGGTCTGGGGAGTGAAACATATGGAGTATCTCCAATGTTCCACATCTATCTATAAGCAAAAACTAATCATGATATGTACAGCACTATACACTTTTGAAGATTAGTTTAAGAGAGAGTATGCAATAAAAAGAGAGAAGAGTGAAGAATGAGACTATAACTCATGTTTCACTATCCTCTCTGTATAGGTGTTTGGGGTTGATGGTCTTGGCATGTATCCTCCAAAAGTCATCATTTTCCAGGGTACTCATTGGTGGGAGACGTAATATACCATCCTTATCTGGTTTAGGTTTGAGTGTCTCAAAGAGATCTGGTGCCTGATCTCTAACGAAGTCTTTGAGGGTCTTTGCCTCACACTTACTGCTGAAACACTTGAATGTCCATCCTGTATTGCCTTTGAATAAGAAAGTTCCTTGATCTTTCTTNGGTTTACCGCAGTAAGGACACCTTATGAAAAAGGTATCCTCACGTCTGGCAGGGGTTCCNTTAAANCTCTGGACTAACTCATGGATGAGTAAGTTAACATCCATTGACTTGTTTGATGACTTCTCGAGCAAAATCTTGAGAATCAATAAGTTCACTATCAAGGTTTAGAAACTCATTAGTGTATCTGTGGCGACGAATCCATCTTTCTTTGACCCTCTCGATTTCTTCTTTCAGACTTTCGACAGCGAAATCTATTTCATCTTGAAGTTGTTCCTCAACCTCTTCAAAGATGAGTTCATTATCATAAGTTTGGTTGTGGGATTCAACCGCTAATCTTGTTAAAAGTTTCTTCATTAATAACTCCGTTAAGTTTTAAGTTTTGGTTTATCCGTTGATATACGTTTCTCACCTTCTAAGAGGCATTATCACTCTGTGTCAGTTCCACCAAGGGGAGGGTTTAGTGCCTGTCTGACGTAGGCAAAATGGTTATATTTCTAATCCTGTTTCAACTAATAACTTGTTCCATTTCTCGATAAAATCTTTTCTTTTATCTAAAAATGTAGAGTTATCATAATGACCCATAACTCCATATTTCTGTGGCATGTGTCCAAGTTGTCTGGAAATAATATCTCTATCTGCCTCTAACTTTTCTTGTCCATAAGTTGCAATAACATCACGCCATCCATGAGCAGATTGCTTGCCTCCATAACCTAAGTCTTGCAAGAATCCATTGATAGTTTCTTCATGCATATGAGGATGTTTTTTCCCGTCATAAGTGAAGAAAACATATGGTTGATGACCATTTATTTTTCTGATTTTTTCCATGATCTTTTTGATCTCTGGAGTTGAAGGTATTACATGGTCAAACTCTTTACCTTTCTCATTCTTTTGCCTTTTAAGACCTTGAGTTTGTGCAGGAATAATCCACCTGTTATTAGTTTCATCGAACCAATCCCAACGAAGTCTTACTAATGCTCCAACCCTCATACACATTAGTAAGTGTGCCTTGGTTGCAAGTTGAGTCAGGATATTACCTTCTGCTTCATTAATCGCTTTAAGAAAATCAGGTATCTCGTTCCATTCCAGATACTTATTACCTTTAGGTGTATATCCAGAAAGTTCAATACTAAACTTATCTCTTGCAGGATTTTGGTTATCTCGCATCCAACCTTTTTCGATTGAAAGATTAAATACTTTGTTCAATAACCTTCTGCATCGGTGTCCTTGATAAGGTGAGTTGTTTTGATTCATATGCTCAATAAACTCAACGATTCTTCCTTTACCGAGATTGTCTATTTCAAACAGATTTAATAGGGTATCTTTGCCATAGAACTTCTCCATTTGAATGCATCTATTTCTGTCGTTTTCATAAGTTCTTTCCTTTACATTTTTCTTTTGATTTTTTAAGAAATAATCAAATGCATCATGGAGTGTTTTATCAGATTTCTTTTCTGTTGGTTGCTCGAAGAACTTTTTTGGATTTTGGTTAAAAGTTGCAGACCACTTTATAATCTCATTCCATTTTTTTAATGCTTCAAGAGGATGGTTAAAATCAACTTTCCATTTTCCAAGTGGTACATCAATCGTTTTTCCTGCATACCTTTTACGACCAATAAATCTTTTAGAAGCACCCTGCCTACGTAGATATAATCCGCTACCCTCTGCAACTACGAAGTCCTTTCTTGTTCCTTTGCCAAGTCTGTTTATTTTCTTTGTATCTAACATTAGTTTTTACCTCCTTTCCAAGTGCCTTTTGCATAATCTTCTATCTCATCAGATCTCCAACCAACTCTTCTTTTACTGATTTTTACCCTTTCTGGAAACGCTTTTTCAATACGTTCTCTGCGGTCTATTGTTGACCTTGATAATGATGTTAACTGGGAGACTTGCTCGATAGTTAGGAAATAGGGAACAAAACCTGCTCCCTGATTGGGATACTTCATGTTTATAAGTGTTAAAGGGTATGTGTATCTTGATCTATGTTTCTCACCTTTTGCAGAAGCATTAGGCATCGATCTTATGGTAATATTATACTCTATTTTTTCAGTTGTGTCAAGCGTTTTAGCGAAATAAATGTCTTTATTTTTGGATGTCATTAAATGATAACAATAGGGGTTTGTGTGTCTTATGCGTGCCTTCTTTCTCTAATATCTTGGTTTTTCTTCGTCAAAACGCTCCATAACTGCTCTTTAATATCTGGGTCTACGTCCGCCCGGGGAGTTTCAGTTCGACTTCAGAATGCATTAAGAGACGCCACGAGCGTCTTTTTTTGTGTCTATACCTTGGTTTTAAAGAAAGAAAGGTGCTTATAGGTCTTCAAGAAATATTATAACGCTGCCCTTACTTGTGTGCCTTATGCGTGTCTTTTGCTCTTTGCTGTGTGCCTCCAAATAACACCTGTTTGCTTGCAAATACAAAGGTTATATTGCCTTCTGTAGTACCAAATATGGTATAAAAACTACCATTATAGGGTGTTCCAATAACTGGCGGATAGGGAAACGCCAGTTGGAGACTATTGTGCCAACGAAAATACTGGTGTTTTAGTGTTCCAATAAGGGTGTTCGGGTGCTATAATAAAGGAACGAGAGAAACACCATCCTTTTTGGAACATGACTACTCATTTCAAGAGATCAAAAGCATTACTTTCAGAGAAAAGTTTATATAAATCCATAGGTTATGCTCGCCAGTCAACTACAAAACAGAGTTCTATTGGTGGTCAAGTTCAAGCATTAAAGGATGCAGGGTGTGTAGTTGTATTTCAAGAGACTATTAGCAGTGCATCTAAAGAAAGACAGCAGTTTAAAATAGCATTATCAACTCTTGAAGAAGGTGATGAGATTGTATTTACAAAGTTAGATAGAGGTTTTCGTAATCAAAGGGAATGTATAAACACACTTAATGATCTTCAAGATCGTGGAATCCATGTTCGTACCACCGATGGCATGATCAATACTCGTGCTTTAGGAAAGTTCGCTCCAATAGTGATTGGTTTATTGTCTGGTTTAGCAGAAGTGGAGAGACAAATGATTATTGAGCGTACTAATGAATCTATTGAATATAGAAAAGCAAATGATGGCAACCTCGGTGGTAGACCAAAAACAAATGATAAAAAAGAGAAGTTAGTTGTTCGACTTCGTAAGGAAGGAAACTCTTACAGGTCAATCCGATCTCAAACAGGTATTGCATTATCAACCATAAGAAGAATACTGGTAGAGCAAGAAACAATAGAAGAGTTGGTTGAAGCATGAGCAAGTATTTCCGAATAATCCTGATACTTCGCCCAAAAGATTTTCAACCATTATTAGGATTTTTTACTTTTTTAATCATTATTTTTATCAACTACATCTCATGAAAACTTTATTATTAGCATCATTATTATTCATCCCTTCTCCTTTACTTGCTCATAACAATAAAAGTTTTGAGGAGTGTACAAGGTATGAGATCAAAGAAACATACCATGAAGGGTACTATGACTCGCATGGGAACTATGTTTCTGGATATGTCTCTTCCAACAGAGTTAAAGTACCATGCGTGGTATCACAAGCATCGAAACACTACCATAACGAGACTAAACCTGCATCATATATTCAATATAATCAAACGCCAAAATGTAATGGTAGCGGTACTTTAGGAGGACTTTTAGGGGGAGGATTAGCAGCAAGTCTGTCTAAAAAAGACGCTTATGGATGGTCTGTACCCCTCGGAGCAGTATTAGGAGCAGGTTTAGGACGCTCTGGGTGCCAATAATGATAGAAGAACACGTTATCGAAGACATGATCGACACTTTAACGAATAGTATTCGTGAAGCAGATGATCTTTTAGATCAAATGTCTTTATGCTGTGAATGGAGAGAATGGTTTCATAAGAATCAAGAAAATGAGATTCTTTTTGTATCGGAGGTACTTGATGAAAATAGTAAATAAAAATCCTCGAAGATTAAAAGAGGAAAAACAAGAGAAAACTACAGATATTTTCAGATGTAAGTTCTGTGGACAACTTCAAGGATGTTCTCCTGATGGAAAGATCGGCATGTATTCATATAAGATTCTTCGCCAACATGAACTGATATGTACAAGAAGACCTATCTAAACTNCTGCNTTNTTTCTTCTTCTTTTTGGTCTTGTATCTGTAAGAGATAACCCTGCTAACTTCAAATATTTTTGATCATTATCTTCTCTAACGTGATCTATGAAACTTGCATATTCTTGATCATCTTTAATGTCGATTGGTTTATCAATAAAGTGGGTTGATTCTATAATTTTGTCCTCTCTCCAAAAACGATGACAAACTGCCTCTTGCATTATGAAAGTTCTAAAATCTTTAACGTTAAGATCATTCATAGAGTTTCCTATGACCTCTGTTTGTTTAAATGATTCTCTGAAACTATCTGGTTTGATATATTTTTTTTCATACTTACTAACGAGATTTGTTAGATGGAACAAAGTTATGTTTTTGCGTATGCTCTGATCATCCAAGATCATTTCAAAGGATGCTCGATAGTTCTCTAAAGCAGATTTAATCCTATATTTCTTTATCATTTGAATCTCCTTTTCTTCTCTGATAGGTAGAAACTTTCGATTGCTTCATTAGTAATGTCGCTCATAGTGCCATATCTTGAGTTCTTTGATATGAGTTCTCGTAGGAGTCTTTCTACTTTTCTGTCAACTTCGATTTTCATAAAAACTATAGGGGTGTAAAAAAATATTCTGGATTTTTTTAATCGCTCTCTTTCCTTTTCTATACGTTGGATTTAAAGGTACTTTTTATATATTGACCTCTGCAAAATCTTGATCTGATTCACAAGGTTCAACGTTAAGTGCATCAAGTTTCTTCTTTAGAAATAGAGCATCAAGTGAGTCAAGATATTCTGTTTCATCAATAGTGGAAAGCATAAGATTTATCTGTAGGATTCTTTTTCGGTAATACCAACGAGCATCTTTTTGATTGAACTCATTTTTAAGATCATGGAGTTGATCTTCATACCATGTACGAATGTCTATCAATAAATCTCTATCCATACTTACCTTTGTCTTGGGAAATGTTTAGACCAGTATTCTTCAAGTGCAATCTTGTACACACTGGATACTGATAGTCTTGTCTTTCTGATTAAATCTCTTTCGTATTGTCTGAAGGTATCAACTTCAAGTTGGTTGAATGATACATTCCTTGTTGGTGTTTTTAATGTTGTGGAATACATAGATTCTGATTAAAAGTTATAGGGGTTGATATAGGAAACTGATGAGTAATCTTGAGTCGATAGGANACACCCNAAGACTCCTTTTTGTGTGAACTTAATAAGGTAAAAGAAACACAAAGTATAATAAAAAATGATATTTAAACGTTTCTGATCAAATATCAGACAAAGTTAATCAATATACTCACCAGAAATACATGTAAAAGTTAACTTTGCGGAATCTTNTGAACACTTAACGGAGTATTTAAAGGGATTCACGGAAGTTTTCCTTGTAATGTTCACTTGGTAATAACCTTGAACAACACTATTTAGCATCATTCCTAAACAGGTCTGGGGAGTGAAACATATGGAGTATCTCCAATGTTCCACATCTATCTATAAGCAAAAACTAATCATGATATGTACAGCACTATACACTTTTGAANATTAGTTTNAGAGAGAGTATGCAATAAAAAGAGAGAAGAGTGAAGAATGAGACTATAACTCATGTTTCACTATCCTCTCTGTATAGGTGTTTGGGGTTGATGGTCTTGGCATGTATCCTCCAAAAGTCATCATTTTCCAGGGTACTCATTGGTGGGAGACGTAATATACCATCCTTATCTGGTTTAGGTTGGAGTGTCTCAAAGAGATCTGGTGCCTGATCTCTAACGAAGTCTTTGAGGGTCTTTGCCTCACACTTACTGCTGAAACACTTGAATGTCCATCCTGTATTGCCTTTGAATAAGAAAGTTCCTTGATCTTTCTTGGGTTTACCGCAGTAAGGACACCTTATGAAAAAGGTATCCTCACGTCTGGCAGGGGTTCCATTAAACCTCTGGACTAACTCATGGATGAGTAAGTTAACGTCCATACTCCTTTAGTTTTCCTCCTCTAACTTTTCAATCCTTTGATTCACTAAACCCAATGATATTGAATAATCTTCAATATCTTCATCAAGTTTTTTCAGTAAACACTGCAATCTGTTTCTCTCTTCACGACACATTTTGATCTGATGATCAAAAACTCTTTTGTCGCATTTAGCAGCGAATAAAGGATCTGTTTGATACCTTCTCTCATTAGGGGGGATCATTCTCTGATTCATTAGTTTTTACTCCGTTAAGTTTTAAGTTTTAAGTTTTGTTTAGTTTATCCGTTGATATACGTTTCTCACCTTCTAAGAGGCATTATCACTCTGTGTCAGTTCCACCAA
>NHGE01000014.1 GCA_002172375.1 Euryarchaeota archaeon TMED129
ATTGTCTGAACCGGGTACCGTACTTGATACGCTACTTTCTAGATTCGAGGCTGAAGAAGATGGTAGGTCAGTAAGAGGGATTGGTTCTGTTCAAGTTAAGCTGGTTGATTTGATACTGGCTGATGAACTTAAAAATACTAATAATATGAAGAAGAAAGAGCCACTAGCGACGATTTCCATATCTGCATTACCTCCTGGATTTAGGGCATATGCAGAACAAATGAATAACGAAGTACAGACCAAATCTGAAATAGATAGGTTTGATCAAGAAACAAGCCATCAGACAATGACAGGAATTCCCGTTCCATTTGCCGATTTATCTGTTGGTGCAGGAATATTTCCAGATAGAATGTTAAAAATTCATTCTGAAAGATGTAGTGGCCTAAAAGATTCATTACAAAAAGAAGATACATTGAGACTGTTGGAAGGATTACAACTTCTAGATGATTCAGAGGTTGCAGTTTATGCAACTAGAAGACGAATTTTGATAATTTTAATGAAATTGAACTTGGTAAGTCTAAATGATGAGAAGGGGAAAATAAGTAAGTTGGATGCTGAATTAATCCTTGAAAATAATGTTCTTTGTAGAGATATTTTAGTCGATGATTGGCCATGGAATGAGAAACCCAAATTCATTGTTTCTAAACCTCCATGGTTAAGGATAAAAGATAAGTTTAGGAATAAAGAAAATGGAAGTGAATTACGAAAAAGAATGTCTGAAGATCTTAGGAATAAATGTGAATTGAATGGTAAATTGAGATACACTGCTTTGAGAGGAAATGTTAACTTATATCGATTATATGTTGAGAGGGCTTTGCAAATTGTACAAAAAGACGGAAAAGTTAGGATGATTGTGCCAGATTCATTGCTTCGAGAAAAAAGTAGTTCTCCTTTAAGGAAAATATTAGTATCAAAAAATAGATGGGAAACGTGTTGGTCTTTTTCGGAAAAAAGTCATAAACTATTTCCAGGCCATTCTCAAGGCGTTTTAGTCATAGGGATAATAGCAGGAGGAAAGACAGAGGTTTTAACCAGTTTTGGGCCTCTAGAAATAGGAGATTTTTCAAATAAAGAAGGTTTAAACTCGAAAGCACCATTCTTAGAATTAGAAAGAGGCCCATGGTCAACTTGGACGGATGCTTCTTGGGCAGTTCCAAGAATACCAAGAGATTCTTTAAAGAGAAAAAGAGCGTTGAAGGCGATAAACAAACTTGCAGATGAACCTCGACTAGGAGAGAAAGATAATTGGTTAAATCAGGGAGATAAGACAATTCGAGTAAGNGTNGGCGAAATTGAACAAAGTAATAATAATATTTTAGACTGGGANNATGAAAAAGANTATGTTCCNCTAATAAGATCTGGTCACCTAAAATTAGAAGNCGNTGATGTAATATTGANTCACCCNGCNATAGATAATAATATGTCTAAAAATTCCCCGGAAAGAATACAGTCTNTCTGGAAAGGTGAAATAAAAATAAAAGATAGGCCGAGAATAATTTNTCAAACTATAATTAATTCTGAGTTGGGGAGAAGGTTATTNTGGTCTGTATTGCCCAAAAATTATGTTCTAGCTAATTCAATGAATTATCTACAAATACCTGAAGAAACTTGTAAAATGTTAATAGAAGAATTTGGNGATTTAGAAAACGGACTAAATGTTATAGTTAAATATTTGAATTCCGATAATCTGAATATTTGGTCAAATGTTTGGGCCGCAAATAGTAATGTAAATAATTACGAAATTTTTGACTTGCCNTTTCCAAGAATTGTCAATACTTCCTCTTTACCATTTAATGGTANNAAAACCAAAATTTAATTACAATTGTCCTTATTTTAATTCCGGTCTCAGTACTTTTTTATGCAAATTTGCTGAAACTAGTTATACCTTTGCAGGATGTGCGCAAAGCGTTAGCGTTCTGGCATAGAAGGGAAAAGTGGAGATAATATGGGAATAAATCCAAAAATAGGAATTACTGGATTACCCAGATCCGGTAAATCTGCAGTTCTTAAGAAAGTAATTGATATGCTTGTTGAAGAAAGAAAAAATGGTATTACAAGAGGTCCTTTTTCTGCTGAAAATTTAATCGGAGGAATGACAACCGAATCGATTATAGAAAATGGAGAAAGGGTTGGTTACGCTTGTGTCAATATCAGGACNGGTGAAAAAGGAATTATGGCACATAGAAATATAGATTCAAGATTAAGAATACTAGGTTTTGGAATTGACCCTACTGAATTAGACAGGGTTGCCGTACCAGCAATAATGGATAGCATAGGAAATTGTGAAATCTTAGTAATAGACGAAGTAGGGAAATTTTCTGTTGAAAGTGAAATGTTTGTTTCNGCTGTAAGGACCGCATTGAATCATGATATGCCAACACTACTTACTTTACACAAGAAGAGTAGGCATCCNCTTCTCCAAGACATTAGAAGAAGAGATGATGGACGTATACTGGAAGTTACTCCTGTCAATAGGGCATTACTTCCATATAAAATACATAAGTTAGTTAAAGAAATGTATTGATTAGATACCTCCCCTACAGGAACATATGGATTCACCCGCGGGGAGGCTTGAAAGGCTTTTAATAGGCGTTATTTTACCTTTGATATTTCTAATTTCTATTGTTTTTATTGATAATGAATTGACAATCAAGGAATGTTCATATGGAACGTGTAATAATTACATAATATTATTACTATTGATTTTATTAGTCATTATTTTTATAATTATTTTATTAATTAATAGATTTACTTATGTTTTGGATCNATGGTTTAGTAAAGAAANTGATGAAAAAATGCNATTACGNTTAGAAGAAGAATATCGTGAAGCAGACATATCAAATCTAAATTCTCAATGGGCAAAAATGGAAATGGANCATCTTGANAAAAAACATGGAGAGGAATAGTAAGCGAAAACTTGACCCTCTGTATCCCTCCGCCATGATAAGAGATGGATGCGATGAGTGACGTGCCAAGTGAATTAAAGTATACAGCAGAACATGAATGGATAAAAATTGTTGGAGAAGAAATAATAGTAGGAATAACCGATTTCGCACAGAATGCATTAACNGATGTNGTTTGGGTTGAGTTGCCAGAAATTGGAGCTAAGGTTTCCATCATGGAGTCATATGCGAGTGTGGAATCTGTAAAATCTGTTAGTGAAATTTATGCTCCAATCGCGGGTACAGTGNTNCAAGTAAATGAATTATTGGAAGATGCCCCTGAGACAATAAATAACGATCCCTATGGAGATGGTTGGATNTGTAAAATGACAATTGAAGATTTTTCACAAATAGAAAGTCTCCTGAATTCTGATGCATATCGAGAATTGTTGGAAGAATAATTATGGNTTTAAACGCCATATACATCTATGTAGATGGTTCTTGTGAAGAAAACAGGAATGTAACTCCAGAAACTCCNGCTGGCTGGGGCTTTTGTGTTATAGAAGGAGATAATGGATTAGGAAGAGGTCATGGGAATTTAATTCACGAAGAAAGTGGTAAAGTGATTACAGATGGAGATTCTGAGTTTTTTCTTGGCGCTGAAGTCGGATCTAATAATACCGCTGAATTGAGTGCAATAGCACATGCGCTTCGATGGTTGTTGATGGGAAACGATAANAAAAATATTATTATTAAAGGAGATTCTCAGTATGCAATGAATATTGCTATGGGAAAATGGAAAATAAAAGCGAATCGGGAATTAGCTCTTCGTGTTCAAGATTTGTGGAATGAAGTACTATGTACTAAAAAAATAAATTGTGAACATATTAAAGCACATAGAGGNCATAGATGGAATGAAAGGGCTGATCATTTAGCATTTAGAGCAATGAAAGGCGATAGTGCATTACCATTACAATTTTGGAAACCTGGAAAAAGGTAGAGTTAATCATCTTTCAATGGCCCAATACTAAGTAAAACATATGTAGAGTGGAGGATCAATAAAGCNCCAATAAGGGCTAGNATTAATCCGGTTGGGTCTGGAAAAATATCTTGCATAATATTTCCTATAAACCATGCTCCAAAAATGAATATGAAACCAATTAATAATTCTATTTTTGATGATTTAGAAGGATTGACTAAATTATCCATCCAGGGTATTAATCCCTTTCTATTAAATGTAAATCGGTACCATGAAATATAGATTAAAGATAAGCCTATTAATCCTAAANCTCCTATTGTAAATGATTCAGAATCCCAAGGNCCAGAAAATGAGATCTGAGGATATATTGTATTGAATGTTAAAATTAATCCAATTATAGCAAAAGTTCCCCAATCTGGATCGCTAGTGTCTTGCATGGTCACAGCAACATTGATGTCCATTTTAAATCGCCGATAGAAAATGTATTAATTGTATAGTTAGGTTTCGTCAGTACATGAAGCACGTGTTAAAGTGGTCAAAAAAAATTGAATTAGACCATTTAGAATTGAGATTCAAAGTGCTGAGAATTGGAATGCCTAGAGGTAGTGAACATTATCCGGGAGTTGATGATGATGATGATACTAGATTTTTGTGTGCATACATAGATGGAGAGATAGTTGGCTGTGCAACCTTACAATTAGATCCTAGAGAAGGGTGTAAATATAGAATTAGAGGCATGGCAGTTGATTCAGAGTTTAGGAATCGAGGGATTGGTTCAGATATTGTTAAAAAATTACAAAATGAAGTAAAGAAAGAGGATACGGGCATTTGGTGTAATGCTAGAATAAAGGCCGTTCCAATGTATGAAAGATGTGGTTTCAAGATTGTATCAGAGATTTTTGAAATTGAGGGTATCGGCCCTCATCATGACATGGAATGGAAAGTAGAATAATGGAGCACGGACCGGGATTTGCACCCGGGTCCAGGGATCTGCAATCCCTTGCATAGCTGCTCTGCCATCCGTGCGTAAAGTAACCGAAGAACTATTTCTCTTTGAATATTGTTCGTAGATTGTTGCTTTAAAAAAATAATTTTTCTTGCATACTATCATGAACGTTCGACACTCGGGAGAGGGTATGCCACAAGTATCGGGACGATATGAGGGACTGGGAGTGGGCTTTGCCCCTTATCTTCAACCACCCGGAGAAGAGGTAGTGAGATGGACAGTTGGAGAGCCTGGATTTGATACACCAGATGAAATAATAGAAATGGCAATTAAAGGATTAGAAGAAGGTAAAACAAAGTATACTCGTGGAGCAGGGTCAATGGATTTATGTAATGCAGTATCGCATTATATTAAAGAAAAACATGAAATTGATTGTCCGGCAGAAGATATCGTCATTACTCCTGGTGCAAAACAAGGTTTACTTTATTCTTTTTTAATCACGACTATGCCCGGAGATGAAGTCATTTTACTTGCTCCTTCCTGGGCTTCATATGAACCAATGTTGAAATTTATCGGTGCTATACCAATACATGTTCCTGTTAACAAAGAAACCTTTCATCCTGATTTAAACGCTATAAGAAANTCAATAAATGAAAAAACAAAAATGATTTTAATAAACTCGCCNTGTAATCCAACNGGTGCAGTATTTACTCCCTCAGAGATACAAGGNATAGTAGATATTGCAAANGAACATGATTTATGGATTGTNTCTGATGAAATTTATGCAAGNCTTGTNTGGGTAGANTANCCTCATGTTTCTCCTGCTAGTTTACCTGGTGGTGCAGANCGAACTATTGTTGTGAATGGTTGGTCAAAATCNTGGGCNATGACNGGGATGCGNTTAGGNTTTTTAGCTGGCCCTAGTAATGCCATGAAAGCTGCAGCAAAAAGNCAGGCTAATTCTGCTTCACATGTNCCAACNTTNCTGATGGATGCTGCNAAAATTGCACTTAAGTGTGATGATAAGGTTGAAGAATTCAATAATGAATACCTAAAAAGAAAAGAAATTATGGTTAAAGGGCTTTCTGAAATACCTGGTTTGAGGATTGTCAAACCAGAAGGTGCGTTCTATCTATTTGTTGACATAACAAAAACAGGTATGACAGATGTGGAATTTGCAAATGAATCACTCAAAGCAGGCGTACAACTTATTCCTGCATCACTAATCACAGGTGGTTCTGGCTTTATCAGAATCTCATATGCATGCAGTGAAGAAGCGATAATAGAAGGCTTGAAAAGATTAAAAAAATGGCTTCTTGAATAAATATAGATCAGATAATCTTATAAAAATCTAAAATTATATTTATGATTAAATACTGCAATTAAAAAATGAACGGGGAAGTTGGTAGAGGACTCCATATTTTTCTAGATTATATAAATTATACTTCACCAGTTGAAAATGATGGAGAATGGATGCTAAATAAACTCCGNGATAATNTTAAAAAATCTGGTATCAGAGANGTTCATTCGCATGTTGAAAAATTTGATGGAACAAAAAGTCCACCAGGNTTTGCAGCAGTTNTTTTAATAGATGAAAGNCATGTTACCGCTCATTGCTATTCGNAAATTGGTTTATTGGCGATAGANGTATTTACGTGNGGTAACAATGATCCTCANATAATAGTTGATAATTTGAAAGAATTATTTTCNAAAACNATTAANGGAATTAAATTAGTTAGAGANGAAAAAATTAGTAGATTTATAAAATAGGGTGGNATTATGTCTGTNAGAGAATTTATTAAAGACNACTACANACACTTTAATGCNGGAATNTTGNCTGAATGTTCTGAATCTCTANNANNTTTTTTAGAAAATAAAGGTCGNTTAATTATNACTTTAGCTGGCGCAATGTCTACTGCTGAGATAGGTCGTACATTGGCACCGGCTATCAGATCTCAGAGAATACATGCAATTTGCTGCACAGGGGCTAATCTTGAAGAAGATCTATTCAAACTAATTGCCAATTCTAGTTATGAAAAAATTACAAATTGGAGAGAGATGACTGCAAATGATGATGCTGACCTTAGAGATAGAGGGATGAATCGTGTAACAGATGTTGCAATACCTGAAGNCGTAATAAGAGAAGTTGAAAAATTGCTAATTCCTTTATGGNAAAATGCAGAGGCTGCAGAAGACAAAAGATTCCCACATGAATATCTTTACGATATCCTATTGCATGGTGATTTAGAATTTGAAGGAGAGGTCAAAAATTCATGGTTAATGGCTGCAGCCGATGCAAATATACCTATTTTTGTACCAGGATGGGANGATTCTACACTAGGNAATATCCTTACCGCTAGAGTCATTGATTGTACATTCAAAAGTCCGGATATGATAAAAGGAGGTTTGTATGCAATGCAAGCATTGGCAGATTGGTACAGAGAGGATGATTCNCCNACTGGTATTCTACAAGTAGGAGGAGGAATAGCTGGTGATTTTGCTATATGTGTAGTACCAATGTTAGAACAAGATGTNGGNATGAAANTTAATCGATGGAAATGGTTCGCACAAATTAGTGAATCTAAAGCCTCATATGGAGGATATTCGGGTGCACCNCCAAATGAAAAAATAAGTTGGGGAAAATTGGATATCGATACTCCTCGATTTATGATTGAGTCAGATGCAACTATAGTACTGCCTCTACTCTTAAAATCTTTAGAATAATTGAGTATAATGTGTGCATTTTTCAGAAATCCTCAACAATTGATTGTATTTTGAGGTTCTATCGCTTCTTGCTGGTGCACCGGTTTTTATTTGTCCAGCATTAGTTCCTACGGCTATATCAGAAATTATGTCATCNCTTGTTTCNCCTGAGCGNTGGCTAATTATAGTNGCAAATCCTGCATCTTTNGCCATTTTTATTACATCCATCGTTTCTGAAAATGTTCCTATTTGGTTTAATTTAATTAAAATAGCATTTGAAGCAGATTCTTCTATNCCTTTTTTGAGNCGANCTGGNTTTGTAACGTATAAGTCATCACCCACAATTTGAACTTGGTGTCCTTCTTTTCTCGTAAATTCAATCCATGAATCCCAGTCATCTTCTCCGAATGGGTCTTCTATTGAGACAATGGGATATTTTTCAATCCAGTTCGAATAAATATTTGCTAAATCGTTTCCTGAAATTAGTTTCCCATCAAAATGATATTTATCTTCCTTTAGAAACTCTTGTGCTGCCACATCCAAAGCAATTGAAACTTGTTTACCNGGTTCATAACCTGCTGATTCAATCGCCTGAACAACATAAATAAGGCCGTCTTCATTACAATTCAGATTTGGAGCAAAACCTCCTTCATCTCCTACTCCACTTAGTAGTTTATTTTGTTTTAGAACTTTTTTCAAGGTATGATATATTTCAACACCTGCACGCAGTGCATCTTTGAAATTAGTAAAACCATGCGGAACTATCATAAATTCCTGTATATCTACCTCAGAATTTGCATGTGCTCCCCCATTTAAAATATTCATCAGAGGCACTGGCAAGGAGCAATGGTCTTCCTCACGCGCTATATATGACCATAGGGGATATCCCACACCTGCGGCTGCCTTCAAACAAGCCAGTGAAGTTCCAAGAATAGCGTTTGCTCCTAAGTTGGATTTATTCGAAGAATCGTCCAAATCAATCATAATTTTATCAATTTTATTTTGATCAGATACATCAACTCCGATTAAACATTGTTTTATTTTTCCATTAATATTTTCAATTGCTAAGTCAACACCTTTTCCAACCCATTTTTCTCCGCCATCTCTCAGTTCTACTGCCTCATAACTACCAGTTGATGCACCAGAGGGCACGGTAGAACGTGAAGGAATATCTATACTCGCATAACATTCAACTTCTATTGTAGGATTTCCGCGTGAATCTAGAATCATTCGTCCATGTAAATCACTTATTGGTAATCCCATACCAATATGGAAAGAGTGTTCATTTCTGAATGTAGCGGCATAAAATCAGAATTATCTATTCAACCATCCTATCCAATTAGAGACTTTTGACTGAAGGTTTGGTATATCTACTTCTGAATTACAACATTTCTCCCAACACAGTTGCTCATCTTTNGGAGATATTGAAAATAGTTCTGCCCTAAATATAGCNTCATTGACGTTTAATTGCCCTCGCTTATCATCAACAAAGCANTGTAGTAAATGTTTAGGGTAATGGTGTATTTTTCCTGATTTNGGACAACAAAACATTACNCTACGATCTAAAAAAATTAAAGATGCNCCAGTNTTTTCATCTACTTCGTGGCCTAAAATATTTGTATTAGAAATAAGTGATGCAACATCGACGTTGTACCATTGAGAAAATGTAAATGATAATTGTAGTTTTGATATATCATCTAGGAATTCTTGAATACGAAGATTTGTGGCCTCCTCGTCCGTCTGCATATACAGTCTGTTGATATCATCACTTTTTAATCAAACTTTTTCAAAAAAAAATATTAATTTACATAAAGCGGAAATAAAGTTATAAATAATGAGCATTAACGTTGTGAAAGTAGAAATAAGATACGGTTTTCGGAATATAATATGTCGAATATTGATTCTTTAGATAGAGGCATTTTAGCAGTGCTTCGTGATAATGGGAGAGCAGCTTATGTGGAAATAGCAAAAAGCGTCGGAGTTACAGAAAGAACTGTTAGAACAAGAATGAGGAAATTGGAAGAAGATGGCGTCATAAGAGGATATACTGTAAGAGAAAGTGGAATAGGTTTGTCCGCCCTAATTCGTATGAAAGTTGGTCCTGGCACAGAAATAGGGACTCTGGCAGGAGAATTTGCTGGATGGGTTGGTGTTGAATCTGTATACGAAATAAGTGGCGAAGCAGATCTGATTGCTATTGTTCACGTTGATGATACTGCTGGATTAAGAAATATGTTAGATAAAATGTGGTTAGCAGCACCGGGAGACATAAGCTCAACGCAAACGGAACTTGTTTTAGAACAATATTAACTTATTTTTTTCAATTGATAACAATAATATTGTAATCTTTCCTCGACAAATGCTTGGTAAACAGGAGTTCCTTGAACTCCAGCAAAAGTTTCAAAACTTCTTCTAATTGATTTGGGTACTAATTGGTTTATCTTTTCTTTTTTACTTTCATTGATCATATCTAATGCTTCTAAAACTTGTTTTGTAATATTTCTCTTAGAGATTATTTTGAATCCTACGGAAATAAAAATATTTTCTAATTCAGTCATTGTTTTTTGATCTCTAAAATCTGTCCAACAAAAGTCTCCTTGATTTTTTAAAAGGCGAAAAACNTCTTGAATAAACTTTGAAATGNTACCATAACAATGTGATGATTCAACGTTGTATACTATATCGAAACTTGANTTATTTAATGATATATTTTCTGCGTTTCCTTCTATAAAACTAAGATTTTTCTGATCTTTATACCAAATATTACATAATGATACGGCCTCTTTAGAAAAATCCATTCCAGTTAATGATTCTGGTTTTTTTGTTCTTGCAATCCAGCTTGCACCTCCTCCTCTTCCAGAACCCACTTCCAATACATTTTTTCCTTTAAAATCAATATCTTTGATATTTGTATTGTAAAGCTGAATAAATAATCGGTGTGATTCATCATAATCTGAAAGAATCANGGGGTCATCATCTTTGTACCCATAATTCATAAATCTAAATTCTTTTTTATCATATCCTTTTGCTAATCTTTGATACCACCATTTCCATAACTTATTCTTAAAAAAAGGAGGGGCTATGCGTAATACCAATGCAAAAATTCTAGCAGGTAATCCCATTTTCATTATATCACTAAATCTTCCATTTCACTGAACAACCGATACTTTCATTTCTAATTTGAGAAATTTCTTNACCTGCAATGAGTTCGTCTATAGCGTCAGATAANTCAGANGTTGTTGCATGAGATGGGTCACGAGGNGAATCATCTAAACGGCCACGATAAACAACTATTCCAGAAGAATCGATGAGGTAAAATTCCGGNGTTCTTTCAGCACCATAATTTTTTGCAATTTCTTGGGTTTCATCAACTAAATATGCGTATGACATTCCAGATTTTGCGCGTTTAACCATGTTTTCCCATGAATCCGTAGTGTAGTTTATTGGATCATTAGANTTAATACCAACAAATCCAAGAGCGTTATTTTGGGCTTTTAATGATATTTTCTCTATTCTTGATTCAGAACCAACTACATAGGGGCAATGATTGCAAGTAAACATAACAATTAAGCCATTTTCAGCCATAGATTCTGAAAAAGAAACCCATTCTCCAGATATTGATGGATTGGCATTTTTAAGTTTGAAGTGTGGTGCTTTATNTCCAGGCTCTATCCCCGAGGTGATNGTCATATTTTCTCGGAGATAGAGTATCAAGTTAATGCTTTGTTAAATACTAAATTTTTTGATGGGTGGTTTTCCCTCTACTTTCTTCTAGNCGTCGTCTTGCTAGACGATTTTCTGGATCGATATTCAATACCTCTCTCCAGGCCAAAACTGATTTTTCTGGTTCGTCCCCTTCGTGTAAAATGGCNGCAATTCTTAATTTTGCATCAAGATGTCTTGGGTTACATTTAGCGGCACTCTCGAAGTCTGCAAATGCTTCATTTAATCTACCAAAATCAAGATATAATAGTCCTCGTTGATACCATGCATCGGANAATGTTGGATCAATTTGTATCGCTCTATTTAGTGGTTTTTCAGCTTGTTCAGCTCTGCCCATTGCATTCATACAAGTTCCCATGTGAACCAAGGCCATGGTATATTCCGGGGACTTAGTTAATAGGCGTCTTAACTCTCTCTCTGCTTCTATCCAGTCACCTAAATTCATTAAAATTTCAGATCTTCGTAATCTAGCTAAATTCAAATTAGGTCTATTTTCAACTAAGAAATTTGCATCATCTAAAGCCAAAGTTAATTCTTCTTGGAGAAGTGNGGCAGAACATCTATTTAATCGCGCTCTGACATGATTTTTGTCCATTTCAAGTGTTCGAGTGAATGACTCCTGTGCTTCAACTAAATTCCCTTTCTTTGCTGCAATTAATCCCTTGATGAAAGGTATTGTGCTATTGTCTTGTAACTGTGTTGATGCTTCTGAAATCATAACATTCGCCTGATCTAATCTTCCTAAATCAAGAGAGAGTTGTGCTTCTTCTAGAGGTATAGAAGGGTGTTCAGGAATTAGTCTNCTGGCCCTAACCAANGCTATCTCGGCCTCATTATATGAGCCTTGATATCTTAGTGCACGAGATCTCCCTAACCATGCTAAACCNGNCTCNCGGTTGTATTCGATAGCCGAATCAAAAGATGAAAGGGCTTCTAAAATAATCATTTGATCATAATTTCCCGTATTATCTCTATGTTCATCAACTTCTGAAAGATANAGNCGACCTCGCATAACATGTAANGCAGGGTGTTCCCAAGATTCTACAGGNGCTTCATCAAGTACTTTTTTAGACCAATCTAAAGAATTGTTTCTTAGAAGCAATAAACTTAATCGTCCTCTAACTTCAGGATTTTCAGCTACATTGAGNANGTATTCTTCAAGTACTGAAATTGCTGCATCAAATTTTCCATTATTTTCTAATATTTCTGATTCAATGATAGTNCCAAATTCACCAAGTGCCTTTGCCTTTTTTACACTACTCAATGCTTCCTTTATTTTGTAAGGATTTGTAGATAAAATTTTGGAATGTAAAAGCCATGATTTTCCATTATTAGGATCTAGCTTTAATGCCATTTCAACACATTCTAAAGCCGTATTTATTTCAGATAAAAGTAGTAATTTACNTGCCTTTTTTATTAATTCCTCAGCATTTTTTGGTTTTCCAAACGGATTTATTTGACGGCCTATTTCATTTGCTCTTTCTACTATTTCAGATAGTTCTGTTTTATTTTGAGAGTCAAACTCTGTTTCGATTCCGAGACTTTCTAATCTTTTCTTATTTCTAAATACACGTTCAGGATCTGAATCTATAACTAATAATATCTGTTCTTGAAGAACTTGAATATCATCCGGATTAATTGTCAGTAATCTTTCCAAAGTAATGTCAAGAGACTCTAAATCTCCTTTTTGTCTTTGTATATCTGCTAACGATGTGAGAGACGTGAAGTCTTCAGGTTCTAGTTCGTGTGCCATCTTATAGAAATCGGCGGCCCTATCTATCTTACCAATGGCATGAAATAACTCCCCTATTCTCCGATGTTCATTTCCATTTAATTCGATGTCTTCGGCCTTCATATCTGATTGGTTTAGAATTGTATCTAATCTTTTAGTCAAAGGCAAAAGTCCTGGAGTAATCTCAGAATATTCTTCATGTTCTATTCCATGATAATGATCTAAAATAGAACGAGTTGCATGTGTAGCTATAGCGCATGACTCGCTAGAGCTTATCGCAAATCCTTGATTCAGTAATAAATTCTCAGCATTTTCTAATGAATGATGTACATTTAGTAAGTCATGTACTTTTGGAGAATCGGAAAGAATGGTATCTACACCCCTAGATAGTAAATCTAAAGTTGTGGCTTTCTCATTCAAACTTCCTTGTAGAGAGCCGAGTCTTGTGTGGAATTTTCTACTTTTCCTTAACATATTTTTATGCTTTAACCAAAGTGATGCAAACCCAATTAGAAGTATCCCATAGACTGTCGCAAGAGTCATTGTAGAAGATTCCATCAGTCTCAGCGGACATGCAAGACTTTTGATGGCTTCTACTAATTACACATAGTAAACATCAATTATTACAGTAATCAAAAATCACCGTATGGTTTTTTTATAATGTCAATTACTAAAAAAATAATCAGAAATCTTTGGGTGAAAAAGCTTGTACATCCTGTTTTCTAGAGGTATTTCCTCTCGAATTTCCAAGTACATTTTCTATTCCTGCGCCTGAGGCGTAATCGAATATTTTGTCATTAATTTTTCCAGCAAAAACAAGTCCTTGTGCATCTTGTGTTTCTTCCAAAGATTCTTTGAGATTNCTAGCACCAATTGGTTCTGATGCTGTGCCATCTTCATGGATAATGATAGCTTTATTTCTTGGCAATCCTTCTAAATGGACTGCCCACTCTTTAACATGGTCAGGTACTTCCAAAATTTCTGTACCTGTTCCTACGGTTTCATCATCATCTTTTTGAATTTCAACTTGAATTCTAGCAACAGCTTTTGATGCTGCTTCTTTTTGATTGAGGCATTTTGTTATTACTTTACCTTCTAGATGTTCAACTTCTCTACTTTGGGGTGCTATTGAAACATGAGTAAGTGATTTTCCTAACTTACCACTTAATTCCAATAGCAGTAATTTTCCTCCTCTATCTCCATCCAAGAATGCTGTAACTATTTTTTTATTTTTTGCCATATTTACAAGTTCGGGATTGATTCCGGAACCCATTGTCGCAATAGCATTTTTTATACCGAATTTTAATAAATTTCTAACATCATTTCTACCTTCGACAATGATTATTGCTTCACTATTTTTGACATTTGGGCCTGCAGTCATGCCTGAAATTTCTATTTCAGTATTTAATGTTAAAACAGACCTAACCTCATCTAAAATATTCTTTGATTCATCGGTTCCTGAATTTACCAGGTTAACTAATAATTGTTTGGCTCTGTCTATTACGTGACCTCTCTTTGCTGAACGAATATTTTCTATTTGTTTTACTTTTATTGATGACTTACAAGGTCCTATTCTTTCTATCGTTTCAAGTGCTGCGCCAATAACAGCCGTGCTGACTTGATCGAGAGAAGATGTTACTAAAATTTCTCCTTGGATTTGTCCTTTATTCTGATGTAGGACCACATCAACATGCCCTATTCTTCCAGTTCTTTGTAATTTTCTTAACTGTAGTTCATCTCCAAGAAGCCCTTCTGTTTGACCAAAAATAGCCCCTATAACGTCTTTTCTTGCTACTGTTCCATCTGTACGAATGGATGCATGTATGATATATTTTCCTTCTTTTGACATATTTTTATTCTCCTTTTTTTACTAATCCACACCCAAGAGACTCGTTCCGGGTTTGCCTAATCGGCATTTGGGTGAAATGGACACAGAATGTCCTCGAGTGTGGCTAGTAAGCATATTACGCGACTAGTGCATAGTTGATGAATGCTCCTACTAAAATAATTATAATATTCATAATAAATATTTTTTTAGCGAGGCATTATATTCACTTGCTTGTATCGAAAGGTATGGAGGAAAATGGCTTTGACAGGCGAAGTGTGTTTCGTGGAGCTACTTTTCTTGCCTTAAGAGATGGTCAATTAAGTAATGGTGAAAAGAGATTNTTGGTAAAATTAGCNCATTCATTGAAATTAACNGATGAAGAACCAAAGATGATTTATGATTCAATTATTGAAAATAAAACTCTTGAGNNTGGAAAAATAATTAGTGAAGAAGAGCAAAGACGCATTTATGGACAAGTTTTGGAGGCCATGTTAATTCATACTGATCGATCAGATGATGAATTGTTACAAATTGCATATCTAAGAAAAATTTTCCAAATAGATGATTCAGAACATAGAGCAATAGCTAGAAGTATGGACAGGCAATTAGAAGANGTCGTCCATAGAACTCTTAAAGATGAAGTCAGAATTAGANTATACGATTCNATTGATCGGATGGGAGATATTTTTGATAATATTCTTGTTAAAAATGAGGATCGTAAATGAAGGAATATGCCGTATTAGATGAATTTTTATCAAAGTATCAAGATTCTGTCCACACTTCAGAAAAAAAATTATTGAAAATTATTCGAGAGGCNTATCCAATAGGAATTCCAGCACTTATAATGAAATCAAGTACAGATAGATTGGGGGCTTCGGCTGGTTATTCATTTCATCTAGGGACCCCAGATAGTTTACTTAGACGGTTGGCATCTTGGTTGATAACAAAAAATAATGGTAATCATAGATTATTATTAAAATTGAATAAAAATCTGTGGAAAAGACATGGNAGAGAAGATGTGGCGCTTTCGGCCATAATAATTGCAAATTTGGATCATGCATCTATGGAAACTAATCCTTGGGAGATTTTCAGATCGTGTTTAAGGAAAAAAGAACCAATAGACGGTTTATTACTTACTATAGAAGAATTGTTACGATCTGGNCGAGAAATGCCTAGTGAAAATCTTAGAATGGATTGGAGTAAAAAGAGGTTGGTTGATGGGCATTTATCAATATTAATCACGTACACAGGAATGATTAAAGGTATTTTTCCAAGTCCCAACATGGTAGCATGCCTTGAAAAAATAAATATTCCATCTACTGATTCCGTAATTACTAGAATTATGGATAAAATAAGTAAGTTTGAACCACAGGAATGATGGGTATAGTCCTNNTCCGCCTATCATGGGCGTACGTCTTTTNCCATCNGATGANCCCGTCTCTGAACAAGTTCTTGAGTGGACAATTCAAAAAAACTCTGAAGACATTGCTCAACTAATGCGATGGTTGGGCGANTCAAGCGGTAGAAGGGAACGTCAAATATTACTAAAAAGAGTATTAGATCTTCTAGATGAAACACAGTATGCTTTGAATCGTTTAGATGAATTAAGGTGATTTAATGCGCTCATTACTCTTGGCAGGAGGTAAATCATCAAGGATGGGTAAAGATAAGGCTTTGATAGAAATTGATGGCGAGTGTTGTATTTCTCGTATATCGAATGCTCTATATTCATCAAATAGAAATCCAGTAAGAATAGCGGTTTCAAACACGGAATGCATTAAAGAATATAGTAAAGTAATAAATCCAGAAATTGATATTGAATGGGTAGTAGATAGTAACCAATATGCGGGGCCTATAGAATCTATTACTGAAAATCTTGAAGATTCAAATTTTGTTAAAGAGGATTTTATACAGTTATCTACTGTTGATGTTCCATGGATAACGTCNGATTTGTTTGACTGTCTAAAAGATTCTATTAAAATGGAAGATGATTTAATAATGCCAACTGACGGACAAAACATACATCCGCTATTATCATTAATTAGGCCTGAACCTGTGTTGAATAAATTAAGAAAAGGAAGTAAAAGACCTTTATCAGTTCAATTTTGTGAAATTAATTATTCATTATATCAAGGAGATTTAAAAATATTAAAAAATATTAATTATCTTCAAGATATAGAATGATANAATCCCTCAGATAATGAATCTAAAACCTTCGGATATAATTCGTGCTCTATTTTCTTAATTTTATTTTGTAATGTTTGAATTGTTTCCTCTGGCAAAACTTCAACTTCTCTTTGTTCCAATATCATCCCAGTATCGACACCTGAATCAACCAAATGTACTGTACAACCACTTAATTTTACNCCTGCTTTAATTACATCTCTNTGGGCATTGGCNCCAGGAAAATCAGGAAGTAGNGATGGATGAATATTTATTATGCGGCCTTTCCATTTAGNAACAAAAGAGGGNGTTAANATTCTCATATACCCACTCAAAACAATTAGTTCGATTTTTGATTTAATTAATTCGATATGAATTAATTCCTCATGTAAAATTCTCTGTTCTATTTTATCAGTTATTTCTGGNAAAGAAATGATTTTTGTATTGATATTTTTTTCATATCCATATTTTAATCCCTTAGCATTATGATTATCGGAAATAATAAGTTTGGTATCATGTAATCTCGGTGTATTTTGATAATTTAATAATGCCTCTAAACCTGAACCACTTCCAGAAATTAAAACCGCTAATCTAAGAGGTTTATCCAAAGANGCTATTCTAGGTAGTATATATGCACCCTCCATGAGGTTCTCAGGAATCGGTAGGGTTTTACGGTTTGGTTATAAATTNATAAAAAGTTAACTGCACATAACTGAACTTAAACATGGTACGTCGTGGGATTTATGGGGGAGAGGTATGCAAAGGCTGGAAAATGTAGAGCAAATTATTGAAAAATATGCAGTTACAAGTGATCCAATAAAAAGNAAAATTTACGTCTCGTTGGGTTGTTTATTTGTCTTCTTTGCAATTATTGGCGTTTTTGTACCAGGATGGCCNACTGTTTCATGGGCAGTNCCTGCAGCATTTTTATTTTCTATTTCCAATGAAAGGTTGTTCCGTTGGAGTTTGACTAACTCGTATTTTGGTTCTGCAATTTTTGAATACTACGCTACTGGTAAAACGATTCCAAAACATGCAAAATATGGAATTGTGGGGTTAGTTACTTTGATGGCNTCTCTATCAGCATATTTTGTATGGCATGTTTCTACAAAAGGAAGTGGAGAATTATCTGATCCGTCTTCTTGGGATGGTGCTGATCCAGGATATGGCGCTGTAACAATAATTCTAGTAGGTTTAATGGGAATTTTATACATTATCCTCAAGATAAAAAGTCGCGATTAAATTAATGTAAAAATAATCTCTTATTGGTAAATAACATAGACATTTGATGTTCATTTGCTGCATCTATTACTTCCTGATCTCTAATTGATCCCCCTGGTTGAATAACTGTTTTTACTCCAATTTTATTCGCAGCATCAATACCGTCTCTAAATGGGAAAAATGCATCTGAAATCAACATTGATGATTTAGCTCTTGAACCTGCACGTCTAGCAGCGATATGCACTGCTTCTACTCTACTTGTCTGACCGGGGCCGATACCAACNGTAGTGAAGCCNGTTTCAGTTTCCGAGACAAGTGCAACAGAGTTAGATTTTACTTCAGATAAAACTGTGCATCCAAACTTAGCTAATGCATATTCATTTTTATTTGCAGTTCTTGTTGTAACACATTTTACATTGTCCCAATCAATATTTGGTGCACCTTGTATCTGTGAAACCCAGCCGCCATCAATTTGACGGATACGTAACTCATCTTTTCTTGGAGAAAAATCTTGTAAAGTCAGCATCCTTCTATTTTTCTTTAATGATAATATTTCTAATGCACCTGGTGCATAGCCAGGTGATATTATACACTCAAAAAAGTGATCTCCAATTAATTTTGCAGTTTCTTTTTCAACCACTGAAGTAAAGGCTATAACACATCCAAAAGCACTTTCTGGATCACTAGCTAGTGCATTAACCCAAGCATTAGTTTGGAATTCATCTAAGGCAACGCCACAAGGATTTGTATGTTTTATTATTACACAGCCGTGTTTATTTTTATCAGTGACATCTAGTAAAAGGCCACGAGCAATACGTAATGCGCCATCTAGATCTAAATAATTATTGAAAGATAGTTCTTTACCTCCATGTTGTGTTGCTTTGGCTAGTCCGGATTTTATCTGTTTCATAGAATCTGGATAGAAAGCTGCTGGCTGATGGGGGTTTTCGCCATATCTTAAACTGGTACCTAAATCAGTATTTATGAATAACTTACTAGGTATTTTTGAATTTGTAAANCGATTTTCTAGTTCATTACTTACTATTGCATCATAGGATGCTGTACATTGATAGGCAGATATAGCCAACCTTTTTCTCATCTCAATATCAATACCTGAAGGTTGTCCTGCTGATTTTGAGATATTTTCTATTATATTTTCATATTGATTGTTGTTTGTTACAACAATTACATCTTCATAATTTTTAGCTGCTGAACGAATCATTGTTGGGCCTCCAATATCTATCATCTCTATCAAATCATCATTGGAAACTTTTGGTTCCTGTGCGGCCACATTTTGAAATGGATAAAGATTGACACAGACAAGATCGATGAATCCATATTCTAAATTTTTTAAAGTCTCTAAATCGTCATCAATTTTCCTACGAGCAAGGATTCCTCCATGGACTGCTGGATGAAGGGTTTTTACCCTTCCTGATAATATTTCAGGGTGATTAGTTAANTCTGAAACATCCATCACATCTATATTGGCTTCTCTTAATTTTTTGGAAGTCCCGCCAGTGGAAATTATTGTCCAACCCATATCATTAAGGGAACTAGCAAACTCAACTATTCCTTCTTTTTCCCATACACTAAGAAGTGCTCTTGGACGGTCCATGTTGTCCGATAAATCACAAGTTATTGAACAGTTCGATGAATAATATTAATCTCCACGGGAGGATATTACCTGATCTATTCGCAACATACTCATTGCTGTTTCTGTAGCGGATTCTAGTGAATTTTCAATTACTGATCTGGGATGCCAAATATTGTTCGTAGGCGTTACAAAACCATCTTTATTAATTCCCATCGGTATATCACTTTCTCTAGAAGCGGTACGTAATTCCAAGATCCTATCTAACGATTCGCCGCCAGAATTTTCTACTAAGGTTGCAGGAATTGTTTCTAATGCTCTTGCAAATGCTTCCATAGCTAATCTGGCCTTTCCTGGTTCTGATTCAGAAGCCAATCTAACAGAGTTGGCCATTTGAGAATGTATCGTACCTGCACCCAAAATTATTTCATTTTCACTTATTGCGTTAGANGTTGCACGTAGAGAGTCGTATAAACCTCTGATTATTTCTTCGGTGTGTACGTCTCCTGAACCCCCAACTTCTATAGTCACAATTTTTGGTTTTTTACATTCTCCTATCGTAATGACATCTTCAATTTGATCTGTATGTTCTCTTCTTTCCCAATGTAATGATCCACACTTGCCGATATCTAAAGTTTCTATATCTAGTATCGAGTCGACAATATTTGCTCCTGTNGCCGCTGCAATATTTTCTATCTCAGAAGAGTCTAATTCCCCCACTGTGAGAATAGAGTTATCTGACAATAAATATAGTATTTCTCTATCTATTTCACCAGTACAAAATACGACATCTGCGCCGGTACTAATTATTTTTTTAGCTATCAATTCTTTACGTTCTTGTTCTGCTTCCACAAAGGAGTCTAATTGATTAGTATTGGTAATTTTAATCTCCACATTCCTGGTAAANGAGCGTATTTTTAAATCAGAATTTAACACAGCGATTTTGGGATTTAAAAGATTGTTAGGTAAATTATCCATTAATACTCTTCGATTAATTATGACTCCTTTTAGAAGTCGTGAATCATGAATAGAGTTTAACCCAGTCTTAAACATTGTAACGTTTTCTGCACTGACAGAATCTCTATTTTCTGAAAGTACTGACAATGCTTCAACAATTATTCTAGAAAAAAGATCAATAGCGGTTTCAGCACCTTTCCCTCTTAGTGCAGTTTCAGCTACACCAAGAAGTCTTTCTTTGTTTACTGTAGTGGCNTCTTCTGCTATTTTTTCTTTAGCAGCATCTAGAGCCAGTCTGTAGCCTTCAACAAGTTTCAATGGATGTAATCCTTTTTTTAGTAATATATTCGCTTCGATTAGTAANGAACCACATAACAGCATGGTTGTAGTTACTCCATCTCCACATGTTTCTTCTTGTACATTTCCCATGGAAACCATCATTTTTGCTGCTGGATGTTTAACCATAAGTTCTGCAACTATTTTTGCTCCATCATTTGTTACTGCAGTAGTGCCGTCAGTTTTATACAACATTTTATCTAAACCACGAGGGCCAAATGTTGGCTTTAGTAAGTCTGAAAAAACCCTAGCTGCTAAAATTAATTTTTCTTGTACTTCAGTACCGCTAGTAATATTGGTTTGATCTGGAACAATCACAACCGGGGGTTTCCCCGCCCCATCACTCATATTACATTCCAAAAGATAGTTCGTCATGAATGCTTTGAGAAGAAATATGTAATTAGAAGAGACAGGAAATAGATAAATCTATTTTCTACTCTAGAAAAGAGATGGCATGAAGGGAGTTTTTGGGGTGATTATTTTTTTCTTCTTGAGTTCTCAAATGCTTCTATTTGTTCCTCCAAGTGCTGCACAACAAATACTACCTGGAATTGAGTTGGAATGTTCTATAAGTTCTATCACAATAGACTTTGGGGAAGATTCTGATCTTGAAACCGAATTAATAGATTGTATACTAACTAATGACCGGCCTTATGTCGAAGATGTTGCTCTGGAATATGTTTCTGAAGATATTGAAGCAACCGGCCCAGGAAGCCTTACAGTAGAAGGAGGCGATGATGTTTCTTTTCAGGTTATCATTGACCTAGATAGTGGATTAAGTCCACAAACATATACATTGAATATAACCGCAGAGGTTGTATCTGCAGTTGGGATACCAATGGGATTTTTAACCGATATTGAAGAATGGGTAGTGGAAATAGAAATAATGGAATATACAAATTGTGATGTCACCTACAGTATGAATTCATTAAGCGTCGAGGCTGGTGAAAATGCTTTATTTACAGCGTCCTATAGTTGCGAAAGTAATGCCGATAAGGAATTAGATGTGGAAGTACATNTTGTAAAGAAAAATGAAAATTATGAAAGCGCTTGGGAATCTGGATTCAATGTAATCAGTGAAAAATGCTCTGTTGTAATCTCCGAAGGTGATGGATTTGAAAATTGTGAATTTGAATTAACTACTCCTTCAAATATAGACGAAAAATTCGAAGGTTGTTTAATAGTTTTAGATGAAAGAAAACTAACTGCTGGATCCTGTCAAAATGAAATCTCATTAGAATTCATTGTTGAACCCGGAGAAAGTGGGTTAATTAATGGAGTTGGTGGAAANATAAGTGTTTTAGATGATTATAATATNTCTGAANTGCAAGTGGTAGTTGCTGGTGGAGTTTTTGTTGCTTTTTCGGTNTTATTTATTATAATAGTTAGATATAGAAGAAGGTAATATTATTTATTTCTATTTTTTCTCGCTTTTCTTCTACCTTTNTTTGATTTGCCGCTATTATATTCCCATTGTCTACCAGATCTGCTGCGCCATTGGTCTAATTCTTCATCACCAAACGATGTTTGCTCAATTTTTTTTCGAAGTGCTCTCGGAACATTGTGTATTGAGTTTACTTTTAATTTTAAATTCAGATCTTGTTCTAATTGCCGTATGGATTCGCCCTTAGTTCCTACCATAGCCCCTATTGCTGATTCATTGATGAAAATTTCTGCGGATGAGTCTGTTAGAAATTTTGCATGTGGTACAGGAATGCCTGTTAATCTTGAAATTTCACGTTTTAGTTGTTCGGAGGCTAATTTCATCGCTGGGCTACCTCCTTCTCCATCATCAAAATTTACTGGTACTACAGCTATTTCTGAGCCAAATGCAAACATTTCATGAGTTATCTTACCTGATGGGAACTCCTTAATTTCAATTACTGGTCTGCTTAAATCTGCTTCCATNCCTGTTGGTGCTCTAACGACCATTTTTAATTCAAGAACTTGGTNTACTTTCCCTTTTTCTATGTGAATTACTGTGTCAAGTACTTGTGATATCAAACCTAATTCAACTTTCCCAACTAANCGNTGAATGGCTTCTAAAGCACTATTNGCATGNGTTACTCCTAATAATCCGACTCCTGCTAGTCTGACATCTCCAAATATTTCAAAATCTCTTGCTCTACGGACTTCATCAAATATAACAAAATCAGGCCTAACTAAAAAAATTACTTCTGCAGTTTTTTCTAAATCTCCTTCTAGAGGAGCATACTGAGTTACTCTTTGAGGGACCTGGAGATCTCTTGGTGCCTCCATGGTTTTTACCATTGCTCCCACTTCTGAGTCAAGATAAGCGGCTATTGCTTGTGCAAATGTTGTTTTTCCTGAACCTGGACGGCCGACAACGAAAACTCCTCGATGATGATCTTTTAGCCTATTCATTAATTCATCATTTAAATTATAATCNGATATTTCTAGATGAGCAACTGGCCTAACTACGGTTATTTCCCATGCATCTGAAAAAGGTGGCCATGCACAGGTTATTCTCAAATCACCTATCTGCATTATTTTACAACCGGTTCGTTCTATTTCGACAAAACAATCCGACCTAGTCTCATTTTGTTCTATAACTAATGATAATTCCTCCGAGAGTTGTTCTAACTTTGGTTTTGTCCAAATTTCATCTTCTAATTGTTTTAGAGATAGAGAAGATATGTGTCCACATTTAACTCTAGTTGAACATTCTGCCTTGAGAAAAGCAGTGGAAACAGTTTCATCGACTAACAAATTTTCGATGCTTGCTGGTATTGGAGGGTGGTCCCCGAACGCTGCCATATGTTATCCAATAGGTCAAAGGCTATGATGATTCAGACAAATGTAACAAAAAAACAGTTAAAAATAAAAAAATACCATGTATCGATATTATTATGTTCTCCTACTAATTGAGCGTTTTATGGGACAAGTAGTTTCCTTGAATATTAATCCCCTAGGAGGAGTCCCCAAATATCCTGTAAATCAAATTGTAATTCATCCTAATGGAGTTGANGGAGATAAGCAAAATGATGTAAAATATCATGGGGGACCTACAAGAGCTGTATGTTTATTTTCTTTTGAAAGAATTGAACAATTACAATTAGAAGGTCATCCAATTAGTATTGGAAGTACGGGTGAAAATATTACTATAAAGGGCATTGACTGGAATGCTCTAGAAATAGGAATGAAGATTGGTATTGGTGATGTTGTATTAGAATTAACAAATACTGCACCTCCTTGTAAAACAATNATTGAGTCATTTAATGATGGTAGGTTCAGTCGTATTCTTGAAAAAAATCATCCAGGATGGTCAAGATGGTATGCATCAGTCATTAAAGAAGGNATAGTAAATTCAAATGATTTGGTTTTGCTTGAATAGTGTGTTTATTCATCATTCTTGAAATACATTACATTACCCGGTTACTTGCAAGCAGAGGTACCCGAGTGGTCAAAGGGGCTGGGATGAGGTCCCAGTGCGTAGTGCTTCGCAGGTTCAAATCCTGTCCTCTGCACCACCCAAGTAATCTACCGATACCTCTGATTGATGTAGGGAGATGAGTGGCCAAAAAGGCCAACTCATTCCTTACGTCGTCCTGTAACAATTATTGCAGCACCCAGCAACGAAACTATTCCCATTACAGAAGAGAAGCCTGGTAAGAAACTACCACCTTCTTCTTTTTCTGTTCTAAATGGATCATCGGGATAGCCATCAGAGTTATCTCCCACTCCGTCACCATCTGAATCTGTATCTTCTGTTGAATCGTTGGGGAATGCATCAGAGTTATCTCCTACACCGTCACCATCTGAATCTTTTTGTTCTGTTGAATCATTAGGTAATTCATCGGTATTGTCTCCTACTCCGTCACCGTCAGAATCAGAAGTTTCTAATGGATCATATGGGAAAATGTCAGTATTGTCTCCTACTCCGTCACCGTCAGAATCTAGTCTTTCTGATGCATCATTAGGGAATGCGTCGCTGTTATCTCCTACACCGTCACCGTCATAATCTGACCATTCATTGATATCACTAGGGAATTCGTCAGAATTATCTCCTACTCCGTCACCATCAGAATCTAGTCTTTCTGATGCATCATTAGGGAATGCGTCACTGTTATCTCCTACACCGTCACCATCTGAATCAGTCGTCTCTGATGAATCCAGTGGGAATACATCTACCGAATCCATTACTCCATCACCATCATCATCTGTATCGGCATTATCTCCTATTCCATCTCCATCTGTGTCATATTGCTCATTTGGATCGTTAGGGAATGCATCAACGTTATCTCCTACTCCGTCGTTATCGGAATCTGAAGATTCGGTTGGATTAAGAGGTAGGCCATCTGAATCATTTGGTATACCATCGCCATCAGCATCGTCGTCGGAATTATCGCCAATTCCATCGCCATCTATGTCTGACCATTCAGTAGAGTTGTTAGGGAATACATCAGAATTGTCTCCAACTCCGTCACCATCTGTATCATTCCATTCNTTAGGATCTGCGGGGAATGCGTCATTATCATTGTCAATTCCATCGCCGTCATCATCGTTGTCTGATTCATCATCTATTCCATCGTTATCATCATCAGTATCGTTGTTATTACCGACTCCATCACCATCTGTATCTAACCATTCAGTTGGATCATATGGGAATGCATCAGAGTTATCTCCAACTCCATCACCATCTGTATCTAACCATTCAGTTGGATCATATGGGAATGCATCATCTTCGTCAGAAATTCCATCCATATCATAATCATAGGGCTGACAAGTTCCTTCTAAGAAATAGTTTTGAGTTAACAAATACTCCTCGTTTCTATCATATATTTCAATAGAAATTGATACGTTACATGTGTGTATGTCTGTTAATACAGTGAAGGTTGGCAATACTTCATCATTATGTTCTTCAATGATTCCATGTGACCAACTGTCATTATCATACCCATCAACTTGTACACCATAAATAACCAGATATTCTTGATAGCTCAAATTGGTTAGAGTAATTTGGAAAGTGTGTACGGTCATCGTCTCGTTGAAAGTTTCCTCTATCACATCTGTTAACTGACCAAATTCTTCTAAAACTAAATCATACTGTTCTAATTCTAAAATCGGATCTGGAATATTAGCCAATAACCATGTAATGTGTATTGAATAATTACCATCCACTAAATTAAATTCAGTAGATGGAACGAAAGACCCATTCTCATTATCAGTTACTTCAAGGGAATGTACCAAAATATCATTGTTTTCTGGTACATAAAAGTGCCATGGAGTCAAATCATCGACTTCGATATCAGTAATTGTAGTTGATATTTCTACGCCCTGTATGTTGAAATATTCCAAAATCCATGAGCCTGTAAAAATTGGTGTTGCTGATGTATTACTTAGAATTGGAATATCGTATCTATATGATTCAAATGCCTCTCCATTCAAAAGGAATTCTGGGGCTTCGTCGCCATCATCATCCCCATATGAATTATATGCATCCTCAGCCATAGCAGCCTCTGATACATTTAGAATACCGTCCATATTACCAAACACTGCATCCAAATATAACTTGAAATCATCATCAAGGTCGTATGAGAATGGTATAACTAATTCATAGTCTTGGGAATATAAATTATCATTAATTAATACTAATTCAAGTTCAACATCGAAAGATTCTGTAAAGTCAGAAACATCATTTTGACATGGTCCCTGTTCATAATAATCTCTGGTCATTACTTCATACATTTCTTCTTCATGTTCAAATGATAGTTTTGTTTCAAATGAGATTCCACAATACCAATGAGGAATACTCATGTTAATATCAATAACTACAGTTGAATTATCCTGTACTGGCCAGAATATAGTTTCGTCATATAATACATTTTCATACATGTATGCCTTTACGGACATTTCATACCAAATTCCGACCTCTAGTTCAGATATTTCTAATCTCATTTCGTAATCTCCTTCTTCTTCAACCATATTATTCCAACCTTCATCCAAGTCTAGCCAGGTGCCATTATCATTCATAGAGAAGTTGTACCATCCTGCTGGCATTTCTTCACAAGGAGCATAAAGACTGAATCCGTTGCCTCTAATACTTGACCATCCATTTGATGTATTTACATACAGGTTGGATGTTACATAAATATCGCATACAAACTGATTAATAGTAATATTCCAAGGTAATTGTTGTATATCGTTATCATCTTGAATCCATGATATACTATATTGATCAGAATTAGACCAATCGTTGTCTGTTATTATTTGATATTCAAGTTCAAACTCATATCCTTCTGGAATATTTTCATTAAAGTAATTTATTCCCCAAAATAATTCGGTAGTTCCTGCATCAATATCATTATATTGAATCCAATCACCATCTGAATCCAGTGCATAATAATCAACTTCATAGCAATCTGGGTTGTAGAAATACCAATTATTTCCATAGAGATAATTCATAGAACCGTTGGTTGTATTGTATATATTTGCATTGAAGTTTACATTACAGTCCCATTCAGTAACATTCACTGTAAAGTCAATGAAATCGGTTCCATTGAATGTAAAATCATGATTATACCAACCATAAAATCCTGAATTCATAGAGTAATAATATTCTAAAGTATAGTTACTTCCTACATCTAAATTATCAATAACCCATGTAAATTCATTTTCTCCAATATCAACAATTGGTTCATCTTCATGATTATCAAGACTAAACGGTACCATACAAGGTCCTTCCAAATCAATATCATAATTGCCCATATGGTATGAATTACCATTGGAATAATTATACACATTCACATAAACATAAGCATAACATTCCATTGCATCAAGAGTCATATTGAAATGTAATCCATCAGAAACATTGTCTGTAGTATCTACATAAACATAGTTTTGATACCAACCATTCCAGCTATTCTGAGAGCTCCAATACCAATCTAGATAGTATGTTGTTCCGTTATCCATATGATTGAAATCAAAGAATAAGTGATTATCTCCTGGACTTAGAACAAAGTCAGGATCTAGTGCATCCACAGTCAAATTACCTGCAGCATCTTCTGCAGCGAAATTGAATGGAGGATAGCATGGCTCATTTGGATGGAAACTGAAATAATCTGTTTCTTCATAATTTCCAGTATATTCAGACATTGGTCTCAAGTATGCATAGAAATACACATTACACTCGTATTGATCGATTGTTATTGAGAAATCAAAGGATTCTGCTGTTGTAGAATCTGCTGTGAAATATTGATATTCACTGTAATAGTCAGATCCTTGTTGATACCAATATAATTCATAATCATATCCTTCTAGTAGGTTATTTAATGACCAAGAGAAATTTGTTGTTCCTGGTAATAAGTCATATGAGTTGCCATAGCCACTATCATATGAACTCCAATTGCCTTCTGCATCTAGTATTTCTAGAGTAATATCTCCACCATCTAGACAATCATTATCTGGATAG
>NHGE01000003.1 GCA_002172375.1 Euryarchaeota archaeon TMED129
GGTCTTGATCGATTTCTACTTTTATTTCCCTCTGATAATTTAGAGTCTTTTTTTGAATTATTTCTATCCTTCTTCCTTCCTTTACTATCGACACCTCTTCTCTTGGATTTGTTCCTTCTATCGGGTCTATCTTTTTGTCTTTCTCTGGAAGAAAATTTTCGCTTATTTTTTGATATACGATTCCGACCTCTACTACGGCCTCTTCTACTTTTCCTGTCACTACGGTCTCCTTTTTCAGGAGGGACTAATTCAAATTCATTTTCACTTAGTACTTCTATTTGAGGGAGTGTAAATCTGTACTTTATCCCAACTTCTTTTTGTATTCTTGAATAAATTCTCTCTTTCGACTTAGGGACAAAAGATACTACGATCCCACTAGTACCCGCTCTTGCAGTTCTTCCGCCTCTATGTTTGTACGCTTTACCATTCTCTGGAGGGTCAAAATTAATCACGCAATTTATTCCTTCAACATCTATTCCTCTAGAAGCAACATCTGTAGCAATTAGCACCATAGTTCTACCTGTACTGAATTTACGCATTGCCCGGTCTCTTTGATTTTGATTTAACCCTCCGTGAATAGGAGTACAAGCAATTCCTTTCTCTATCAGATCTTGTTCTAAACGATCAACCCCTCTCCTAGTTTTGCAGAAGACTATGCTTCTCCCTGATTTTTTCACGATTTCTGCCGCAATGTCTACTCTTTTGTGATTCTTCACTTTCCAAAAATAATGATCCATACTTTCGATACTCACTTCTTCTGGGCCAACCTCAATGGTAATCGGATTATCTTGATATTTTTCTACTATCTCAGAAACCTCATCATCAAGAGTTGCACTAAATAATATAGTTTGACGTTCTTTAGAACACATTTCTATTATTTTACAGACTGGTTCCATAAATCCCATATCTGCCATTCTATCTGCCTCATCTAAAACAATAATATTAGTATGTTTCAATGTTAAGGCTCTTCTATCGATTAAATCTAGTAATCTTCCTGGACAAGCAACCAATATTTCTACTCCATCTTCAAGTCCGCGTAATTGATTTCTGTAAGATACTCCTCCATAGACTGATAGTACGTTTACTCCGATCGCTTTAGCCAATGGTTTTAGGACGCTACATATTTGTTCTGCCAACTCTCTTGTAGGAGTTAAAATTAGAGAAGTAGGACTTTTACTTTTGGCCAATTGAGTCCTTGCTAAGAGAGGTAAACCAAAAGCTAAAGTTTTCCCAGATCCAGTAGGGGCTCTACAACAGACATCATGCCCAAGTATTGAATCAGGTATGGATTCTCTTTGAACTTCAAACGGTTCAGATATCCCCTGTTTCTCCAATGCGTGTACCAAATCGGGGCCGATTCCTAAGTCTGAAAATAAAACCAAGAAGCAACCCTAATCGTTCTGCGCTTGGGTATGCTATTTAGCATAGTTAGTATGTTACACATTCTATGATACATTGTTCTTAGGTAATAATAATTCTATATGTTAAGAAATAGTTAGTCATTATTTTACATTGTTCTGATGTCTCGAGCTCCTGATCCACCATATCCTATCCAATCTTCAGGTTTGTTTCCAAGAATTAAATCTATTTCGGCCAAATGATTATCATTCATTCTTTTTGCAACTGCAATACATCCCAAATTTTCTTCCATCTGTTCTGGCTTGGTTGCACCCAAGAGAATTGTACTTACATTAGAGTTTTTTAGACACCAAGCTAAAGCTAATTGTGCAGTAGAACATCCAAATTTATCTTCCGCATATTCACTCAATTTTTTAACAATCTCTATTTGCCCTTCCCTTTTACGATTTTCTAAATCCTCAATCAACCACTCATATCCTTCTTGTGTCGGCCTAGATCCTTCTGGAATGCCATCATTGTATTTGCCAGTGAGAAAACCTGAACGCAGTGGAGACCAAATCGTTGTCCCATAGTTATAAGGTTCCTTAAAAAGAGGAAAATATTCCTGTTCAAATCGTTGTCTATGAAGCATATTGTATTGAGGCTGTTCAAACATTGGAGGCTCTAGGCCTTCTGATTTAGCAAACCATATTGCTTCCATGATTTGTGCAGCTGACCATTCTGAAGTCCCCCAGGAGGTAGCCCAGCCATTTCTTACAGCATCATTCATTGCTCTTACTACAGTAGAAGTTGGAGTCAATGGGTCGGGACGATGACAGAAAACCATGTCTACATAATCAAGTTGAAGTCGCTCTAAACTAGCATCTAAACCTTCCAAGATATGCTTTCTAGATAGTCCTGATTCATTCACTCCATTTCCTCCCCAAAATATCTTTGTAGTTATTATTAATTCTGATCTTCTCCATTTCTCTGGATCTTCTTCCTTCAATTCTGATAGTGCGATTCCAAAGAGCCTTTCAGCTTCTCCATTTGGATTTCCATAAGCCTCTGCGTGATCGAAACAATTTACGCCAGCATCTCTTGCAATTGTCATACATTTTTTTGCCATTTTAATACCCTTTTCCTGTAACAAACTATCTTTAACACCATAAGTTGCCCAAAAACCATAGGATAGTACAGAAACCTGTAAACCTGTATTTCCCATCATTCTATAGTACATGCCATCACTCTTCATAATGCAGTTAGACAACTAATGTGTTTCAAGATTGCGGTAAAATAATTAGTAAATTTACATCACTTTAAAGTATTTTTTCAAGATAATTCTAATATCCATACTGCTTCAGAATACTTGTGAAAACTGAAGATATTTTATCCAAGGCCAATGAAATCAAACCATGGATTCTCGAGAAGAGACGAAAAATTCATCGTCATCCTGAATTAATGTATGAGGAGTTCGAAACTAGTAAATTAGTTCAAGAAACTTTGACGAATCTTGGAATACCGTTTCAGAAAGATATTGCAATAACTGGTGTTGTTGGAATAATTGGTGATGGAAACGGCCCTTGTATTGCATTAAGAGCTGATATGGATGCTTTGCCGATACATGAAGAGGCAGAAGTAGATTTTAAGAGTGAAATTGATGGTAAAATGCATGCTTGTGGCCATGATTGCCATACTGCTATGCTACTTGGTGCAGCAAGAATTTTGAAAGAACATGAAGATTATATCAAAGGCACTATAAAATTAATTTTTCAACCCGCTGAAGAAGGAGGAGCAGGTGGGAAAATGATGAGAGATGAAGGGGTACTAGTTAATCCAGATGTTCAACAAATATTCGGACTACATGTGGCAGGGCAACTTCCTACTGGTATGTTGGCATCAAGAGAAGGAACTTTATTGGCTGCTGCAGGTTCACTAAAAATTATAGTAAAAGGAAACGGAGGGCACGCCGCTGCACCACACAATACCATAGATCCTATTATAACCGGATCTAAGATTGTCGTTGAATTACAATCAATCATTTCTCGAGAGTTAAATCCATTAGAATCCGGAGTAATTAGCGTTACAATGATGAATGGAGGAGATACATGGAATGTGATACCTTCTACAATGGAATTACAAGGTACTATTCGTTCACTAACCTTGGAAGGATTATTGAATCTACAAAAAAGAGTGAAGGAAGTCTCCGAATCAATAGCATTAGCCAATCGCTGTGAGGCGGAAGTAACTTTCCCTGGACACGATTATCCTCCAACAGTTAATGATGTAAGTTGTTGGGAACTAGGAAAATCAGTTGGTAAGGAAATACTAGGGCAAGATAAAGTAATAGACATGCCTCCAATAATGGGAGGGGAAGATTTTGCCTATTATACTCAGGAAATACCAGGGTGTTTCGCTTTCTTAGGAGTAAGCAATCCAGAAATTGATGCAATTTACGATGTACACCATCCCATGTTTAAAGTAGATGAAGAAGCATTACCTTTGGGCTCAGCAATACATGTAAATTGTGCTTTAAAGTCACTTAGTAATTTATCCCAGATAAATCAATAAACTAAATGGTTTTAATATCCTGATTTTTTGGATATGTTATGCAAATAGGTATTGATAGTTTTGCGGCTGTTGAAATAGGAGATGTTGAAAGCCCTCCTGAGAAAAGTACTAGTTCTTTGAAGGATTTACTGACTCGTATAGAATATGCCGATAAAATGGGTTTAGATGTATTCGGGATAGGAGAACATTACCGAAAAGAATTCCTCGACTCTGCACCGCATATGATTTTATCAGCAGCTGCAGCAAGAACAAAAAACATAATTTTAACCAGTGCAGTAACNGTATTGAGTGCTGCAGACCCAGTACGAACATTTCAGAATTATTCAACTTTAGATTTNATTTCCCATGGTCGAGCGGAAATGATAGTTGGNCGTGGATCATTNTCCGAATCATTTCCATTATTTGGCTTGAATGTTAATCAATATGACGAGATATTCTCTGAAAAACTAGATNTACTTCTATCAATAAGAGATAATGAAACAATTAATTGGAGTGGTAGATTCAGNCCTTCTTTAAAAAATCAAAAAATTTATCCTAGGCCACTACAGAACCCATTTCCAGTTTGGCTAGGNGTAGGTGGATCTCCAAACTCATTCATTCGTGCTGGATTATTGGGTCTACCTCTGATGATCGCTGTAATTGGTGGCGAAACACATCGTTTCAGGCCATTAGTAGATTTATACAGAGAAGCCGGTCAAAAAGCAGGCCATCGCCCCGAGGATCTTAAAGTGGGCTTACATTCTTTAGGTTATGTTGCAGAAAANTCACAACAAGCTNGAGANATCTATTTTCCGGGATATGCAGAAACTTTCACCAGAATTGGNAAAGAAAGGGGATGGCCTCCAGTTACNCGTCAACGTTTTGATGAGCAAACAGGNCCATTAGGAGCATATGCCATCGGCAGCCCTGAAGAAGTAGCAGAAAAAATACTTCGCCACAGTGAATCATTAGGCGGAATATCGAGGTTTTCGTTTCAAATGGATAATGCGAAATTATCACACAATCAACTTATGGAGTCAATCAAATTAATCGGCCAACAAGTATCTCCAATTGTCAATGGTTAATCTGATTTTCCAATCTAATTTTACATAAAGAAACCATCTTCACTAATAATGAAAATAAGGTATGAAACAAATAAAAAGAAAAATAATGCCNTTGCTGATAATCCTAATGCAAATCCAGTAGGGCCTTTGCTTGTAAATCCCCATACAATGCCAATTATGTAAGTGAATGGTAATATTATACACATTGTAATCAATCCTATAATTTCTGCACCTATCTGGAATAAAAATTCTGACACGACCCCCATAAGTATCGCAAATGAAGGTCCCGCAAAAAGACCGGCTAGAAACCAAACGACATTATTATGACCAAACGCCGAATTGTTAATCATTCCTGTTGCTTCTGAGATTTCATTTTTTACTGGATTAATTTCACTAATTAAGGTAGTTTTTGGCCCATCTTTATGCCTCAGACAATATCCAGAAGTTCTGAATTCAAGCGCATTACAACCATCATAAGCACATTTATTATCTCCCATGNNCAATGACAAATGACAAGTGTCTTAGTTTTTATTGCGACATTTCGTGTGATTGTTTTTATTAGTGACTATTGAAGGATAGTCATGGCCAATGCAGAGTGGCAGTCAGATCACCTTCCATTTCCCATGCCAGAGAGAAGATGGGCTCTAAGGCAAAATTGGATAAATCTAACCTTTTTACATTGGGAAATCAATCCAGAGAAAATAAAACCATTTATTCCCAAAGATCTGGAACTAGATACCTTCCAAGGTAAAGCATATGTGGGCACAATCCCATTTGTTATGGAAAAAGTAAGGCCTCATTTTTTCCCTTATTTACCATTCATATCTACCTTTCCAGAATTTAATGTCCGTACATATGTTAAGAAAAATGGTAAGGCAGGAGTTTTATTTTTGACCTTGGATGCTCAAAGCTATGTTACTTGTACATATGCACCTAGAGTCTATGGACTTCCATACAGATATGCTAAAGCAGATGTTAAAATATCAGAAGAGAGTTATATTTGGCATTCAACACGTACTTCTAATGGTTTGGAATTAAAGGGTAAGTCAAAACCTGTAGGAGATATCAGAAGAGCCAAAAAGAATACTTTAGAATATTTTTTATTTGAAAGATACTGTTTATATGTTTCACATAATGATAAATTATACATGGCATATACTCAACATAATCCTTGGGAATTTTGCGATGGCGAAGCAAATATTGAAATTAATTCTTTAACTGAATCTTTCGACTTAGGGATTAATAATTATCTTTCTCCCGATCTTGTTCATGTCACTAAGGGCGTAAAAGTGAAGACTTGGGACTTAGAGAATATCAATGGTGATTAGTTTGAATAATTCTGATATTTTATTGATGGATGGGGATTGCGGCCTTTGTTCCAACGTTGCACTTTTTCTTTACCCTAGATTGGAAAAAAAATCATCATTAAAATTTTTAGCAAATAATTCAGAAAAAGCAAAAAATATCATCGATAAACTCTCAAAAAAATACCAAAAAGCAGATACTGTATATTTGGTGCGTAATGATAGAACGTACATTAGGTCTGCTGCTGGAATTAGATGTCTACTTTATATGAAAATTCATTACAGAATTTTATTCCCATTGTTTTGGTTAGTCCCACTACCTTTCAGAGATATAGTATATGTATTAATTTCAAGATATAGGCATCACATATTCAAAAGGCCCAATACTTGTATTTTCCCAGATCTAGATTAGTTATTCATAAATTCAAACCCTCTATTAGATAAAATACTCCACTGATTATGATTCCTGCCATCACAAGATTATGTACCAAAGAATTCTTCATTGCCTTTAACCATTTTTTCCCTATATTGACACCAATCAATGCTGCTAATACAAGTATTATAGTCAATTCAAAATATTCTGCCATATTTTCATATCTAAAGAAAAAATATATGGGAACCCGAGTAACATCTACACATAGGGCAAGTACACTAGCAGTAGCAGCATAATTCATTTTATCTTTTAATCTTCTAGTAAGGAACATTGCTCTAAGTGCTCCCTGGTGGCCAGATAATCCGCCCATAAATCCAGAGCCAAAACCACCAATTCTATCATTAGCTTCTGGAATTTTATAATTGGTCCACTTTTCACTTATTGTCAGNAGAGGCAGGATAATNAGAAAAATTCCAATTATTAGTAAAAGTGGTTTCTGAGGNACACTATTATTCAATATGGCTCCAATTATTGCACCAATAACTAGCCATATGCCATAATGTTTTACTGCATCAATATCTACATACTCTCGTAATGAAATATATTTTGCAGCATTATGCATTCCGTGTACTATTCCGACTACTGCNACTGCTTCATGAGGAGGCATCANCNATAACACAATTGGGGTCATTATCGTAGATAANCCGAATCCAGCAGGAACTGTTAAAGCAGCAGCAAAAATAACTCCAAGAAAAACTAATATTAATTCCATATTATCATTCTTGTAATAGAAGAAAACTCCCTGCTAGATGCAGGGGCTTTCCTCTTATTTTTTTGTTGTCCTTAATATAANTTAAGACATCATAGCGGATGCTTTCTTAGCACCCATCCATGCTACGACACCAAAGCCTATTTTGTTGATCATATCAGCAATATTGTATAGTATTGCCATTATTTCTTTACCATCGCTTCCTGCATCGACCATGTCAGTTCCAACTAAGTAACCAAGTGGGTAAATAACCCATCCAACTAGTATGAAAGTTCTTAGAGCATCTGTGCTCCAAACTAATTCTTCTCTAATCTTACTGTTATCTACTCCTAATCCGTCATATAATCCGAATGGCAAACCTGTAGCTACCATAATCATAGCCCATCCTACACCACCAAGAACCAAACCTAATGCTTCATTAATTACTCCTGTTTCTCCAAGATATCCGAATGAAATCATTATTAAAGCACCAACAAAACATACTCCTGTAAATCCAAGTCCTAACACTTTATTATCAGTAATTGCATCTTTNCCAACAAGTGAAGGGAATTTCAGAGCCATTAGAGGTACTGTAATGATCCAATCCATATATCTGTAATCAGTACTTACTGCACCAGTGTCAATGTACACGCCACGCATGTAATAGTAGTGGAAAGCAGCAATTCCTACAATNAATGCAGAAATTGTCATTGTAGTTCTAAACTCTGGAGCAACGTTGTTTCTTTCACTCATGAAGAAAACAAAGGCAGCACCCATTGAGATATATNCAATGAAGAAAAGGAAGAAAGTAGCTCTCCCTAAATTATCATCAGCATACTCAACTTCTGGATTGACAGTTGCAGCATTAACTGCTTGGACAATCATTAATGCTAGACCAACAATGGTCAGCACTATAACATTCTTTTTTAGGCTAATATTAGACGATATCGTACCGTTCATATACCGTCCATCAATTAATTATTTATAAGTAGTTGTATTTAATACAATTTTTAAATGTATATTTATTATTATTTTTAAAACCCATATTTATACGAGGATACACTAGCCAATAAATATGGTAAGAGAAATCAGAGTAGATTACAGAGATGGGGGGCCAATAACAGTACCAAATGCCAATAAGCCGCTAGAACTTCTCAAAGATTGGATAAAAGAAGCTGTTGATAACAATTTAATCGAGGCAAATGCAATGTGTCTTTCAACAGTTAGTAAAGACGGTTTTCCAAGAAGTCGAATGGTTTTATTAAAACATATCAATGATTCTGAAATAGGATTTTTCACAAATCTGGAGAGTGATAAGGCACATGATATTGAATACAATGAAAATGTAGCGGTTACGTTTTTCTGGCCTTCATTAGAAAAACAAGTTAGAATTTTAGGAAAAGCTTCGGAATTCTCCAGAGAAATCGTTTTTGATTATCACAACTCTCGTCCGAGATTAAGTCAAATAGCCGCATACACATCTTTTCAGAGTAAAGAATTGGAATCTATTGGCAAACTTGACGATGAGTTCAGGGTAACTGAAGAAAAATTCAAGGATCAAGAAATACCATTGCCTAATCACTGGGGGGGCTACAAAATAATAATTCATTCAATAGAATATTGGTCTGGAAGGCCTAGCAGACTCCATGAAAGAGTATCTTTGAAATTTATCAATAACGAATGGATTGAAAAACGTCTCTATCCGTAATCAATTCTCCATCCAAGCTTCTATCTCATTACTTGCCAGTATTAATGTTGGAGCCCAAAGACCTACAAATATTCCCAGACTTTCATTATCGCCTACAAAATAAACGTATAACGATCCAACTACCGAAAACATACTTGCTATCAATCCAATTTTTGCTATTTGTCCACTCATAATTATCAGTTCTGGTAAAGTGGGGCGGGATATATATTTTTGTTTTAGCCCATTAGAAATATTATTTCATAAAAAGTTTATTTGAATTAACTATTTTCAGAGTTGTAATGNCCATACATCGACTGAGCATTTCTGTCATTGATACGATTTCAAAAATTCCAGAATTAAGTAGTTTTGAAATACATAAATTAAAAAATATTCCATTAGGATACTTAAGAAAAAATAACAAAACAATGTTGGGCTGTTGTCGTTTTAAGAAAAATAGTAGATGGGTAAAGAGAAACAAAAACGGTAAGNTAATAGAAAAAGGCAAGGATTTCTGGCCATATGAGAATACATTAGGTCCTGATGATGTAAGAATAATTGATTTACACCCAGATTTATTCTCCGAATCACGTTGGGAACGTTTGGCAGCTAGCGTACTTTATCATGAATACTTGCACGCATTAGGTTTCAGACATTGTCCTACTTTTAGAAAATTAGAATCTTTATGGCCAGATGTAGAAGCACGCTTGGGCACTAGAAANGTAAAATTAAATTCTCCAATGTACAACCTTTGGCTNCAACGANAAAAAAACATTTGAAATCTCTATCAGATAAAATATCTTNCAATTGATCTAATATTGTTTGATAAAATAATANTTATTAGGCCAANGCNGATTTAAAGAACGAAACTACCTTGTTTTCATACTCTTCTGATTCTCCCCAAATAGAATCTACATGGCCTCTGTCTTGAACATACCAAGTAGATACATTTCCTCCTTCTATTTTCATTNTTTCTTCAAAATTTTCAGANTGCACAATCGAAACTCGGGGATCTTCAATTCCATGTGTGAGAAACACCGGCCTATCTCCTGCATTTTTCGCTGCNTCCATAGGGGAACGAGCATCCAACTCAACACCAACTAACCAACCTCCGACCATAACTGCAGGGCCAGCAAAGAATTCAGGGTACCCCAATCTCCCTAATTCATTTTTAACTAATAGCGGAAAATCTAAGACGGCACTATCTAACCACATTGCTCCTATCCCCTCCTCTTCTGCAAATGCTATTGCTGCCCCGCCGCCCGCAGAAAAAGCAGACATTCCGACCTCTCCTGGCTGGTATCCTTTTTCTTCTACAAGCCAATCATACGCACCAAGAATGTCCTTGTATTCAATTTGTCCAACAGCAAAATAATCATCTACTACTTCACTTTCTCCATAATTTCTAAGATCAAATGATAGTGTGTTGATTCCTCCTTCTGATAGATATCCCTGCATCAAAAGCATCTCTGGTTTACATTTTCCATTCATTGGCATGCCATGNGTCTGAATGACAACAGGCGCTTCGGGATCGACCTCTACGTACCATCCTGAAAGTGTTATTTNACTATCTCCTCTTGGAGAAAAAGTAACATTTTGATAGGAATCAATTTGATAATCGGTNACATCTAGNGTNTTACGAATTTCTATTCTCTCAGCAGAATCATTCCATGGTTCAAAACTTTCCCAATCATCATCAGTGTCCCAGTTATCTGGAGTATTTTCTGACCATATGCCACAACCAGGATTGACTGAAAGCGACGCAGAAGCCACCATATATCCAATCCCTACATAACCCAAAGGGACAAATAAAATAATTACAATAATTCCTGCTTTTAATTTCTTCATATCGAGTGAAATTGCTAATCTTTGTTTCATCCTCTCTTCCTCTAATTTTCTTTCCAAACTTGAAACACTGATTACTCTTTCTTTTATTATTTAATTACTTTAAAATTTATTATCCCCATGGATCTATTCTTATTACATGCTTTAGCATTATCTTTGTCGAACCATCATTATTAGCGGTCGTTGCGGCCTGTTTTAACATCCTTCTCAACCATCCTAACATCATCAAAGTACGAGNTCTTTCCATATTAATTTCCAATTCTGCCTTTGATCCATTACTTATTATGTTTTGAAATTCTTCCTGTAATTGTGCAGCATGATCATAATAGACTAACAACAAATCTTCCAAAGCCTCCTCTTCTATTTTCATACCTGTAATACTACGTACTATTGTTCTGATATTCCCTTTTGTTAAAGTAGATTGACTCATTCCCTTCTCAGATAATATTATATTTTCNNCCAAATCAGNATTAGNNAACAACTTTTCTTCTATATTCTTACTTTGTGAATCAATTTCCTTTTCANCAAGTAATTTAAGTGCAGATTCTAAATGACGTTTCATAATAGTATTCATTTTATCAGAATCAGCAGAATCTGATGCATAAGATAAAATCATTAGTAGGTATTCTTCTAAAGATTCATTTGCAGATACCACGGCAGAGCTACCGACCGAATCTAACTTCTGGATATAATCGACCATCAATCCCCTAGTTCTACTATAACTTAACCTAGTACGCTCTGNATCACTGAGTGTTTTTCTCTCAGAATCATTCANTATCGTTTCTTTTTCCATATTAATGGTAATATTTTTTAATTTTAAATTTAGTATCTCTACCAGCGTTTTTTTGACATCTCCGGAAATTCGTTTTTCTATCCTCATTCCTTTAGCAACTTCACTCACATGAGAAGGAGCCCAAGGTTTAGCCATATTGAGTCGAAGTGTCATGTTCGTTTAATTGTCTCTAGTCATTGAAATTTATACAATGCTCAAATACAATTAGCAAATGAAAAAAACTTTATTCGGATTGTAGACTATTTTTTCCTGTACTCATTCCTCTATCTATCATTTTCTTAATTGCAAAGGCCAGCAGTAAAACTGCCCCAAATGCTGCTAAAAACGGAAGTATCAATGCAAATAACGCAAAGAATAGAGCAGCAATGTTTTCTATTGTTGATACTATTGGATTTCCAACTCCGCCAGTCACTACTGTAGATGCTCCTCTAGTTACTACTGTCGCTCCTTGAATCCCTGCAGAGACTCCTCCTCCAGCTATTATGGCTAATGACCATTGTAGTACAGGGTTCATTTCTTCTCCAAGTAACATTGCAGTCATTCCTGTTCCTGCAATTATGGCAGCAGGAGTTGCTACACTATCTAGTAAATTATCTACCCAAGGAATATAGTATCCCAATGTTTCAGCTATTACAGCCGCGCCCAGTAAAAATATAGTAATTTCACTCTCAAAAAATTCAAATGAAGTCCCTTCTAGATTTAGATTTAGATTTCCAAATCTAACAACTAATGAAAGTAGGAATGGAGGGAGAAATATTCTGAATCCTGCCGCAGCAGATAATCCAACTCCCATACAAAGGGCTACAAATGCTTCATACATACTTATATGTTCCAAACAGGCTTTTACAATTAAAATATTCTATTTTACTGATAATCAACTATTGATTTAATATATATATGCGTCAGGAGGTATCGTCATGTCGGAAGTTACACAAGCCAATCAGGCGAGCACAGATGAAGGATATGGAACAGGAAATTGGAGAATATTGATGGCGTCAGCCGGTATCGATATGTTTCTAATGAGATTCGCTATTTTGATAGTGAATGTGTGCACTGTTTTTATTGCAGTTCCATTCACTACAGTATTTTACTACAATGCATGGTGTCAGAAAGTAACAATTGAGGGTAAGAATCTAAAATTCACTGGTACGGCTGGTGGATTCTTTATGACATGGCTCAAAACACTAGCACTTTCAATAGTAACTCTAAGTTTATACTGGTGGTTCAGAGGAAGCAAGAATAAGGCAAGATGGGTTGATTCTAATCTTTCTTGGGCATAATTTTTCTGATATAGTTGGAGATAGAAAAATTACTTTAGTGACTATTGGTACTAATTTTGACCATTACCTCATCTAGTAATTTTATAGTTTTCAAGGCATCTTCCTTTGTTATGACCATTGGTGGTTTTATTTTTATTACATTCTTATGAGGGCCGTCGATGCTTAGCAGTACATTACGATGCTGCATTTCCTTTACTATTTTTTTGGCCTCTACAGNTGCNGGCTCCAAAGTTTCTCTATCTTTTACTAATTCAAAACCAATAAACAAACCCTTGCCTCTGACATCACCAATTAAAGTATATTTATCCTTTAATTCTAGTAATCCATTGATAAAAATACTACCAACTTCTTTTGCATTTTGCATTAATTTATCTTCCTCTATGACATCCAGAACAGATAGCCCAATAGCGCATGAAACAGGATTTCCTCCAAATGTAGAGAAAAATTCCATTTCTTCAAAGGAAGCAGATATCTCTGGTGTTGTAAAAACAGCAGCCATTGGATGGCCATTGCCTATTGGCTTACCCATTACTACTATGTCTGGAACGACTCCTTGATCTTCAAATGCCCACATATGCGTCCCCAAACGTCCAAAACCAACTTGTACTTCATCTGCAATACACAATCCTCCTGCTGCACGTACATGCTTGAATGCAGAAGATAAATATCCTTCAGGAAGAGGTANTTGTCCTGCACANGAAAGCATCGATTCTACAATGAAACCTGCTATCGTATCGGATTCATTTACTACCATTTTTAACTCCTCAATATAATCTTCNNCTCTTCTTCTATATGTATCTGGAATAGGGACTACATGCACCCAAGATTCCGGCTCCCCCTTTCCCCCCGGGCCTCTAAACTTGTATGGACTGAGATCAATCAGTAGTCCTGTATGCCCATGGTATGCACCTTCTACCACGATCATGTCCTTTGCACCCGTATATGCTCTAGCAATACGTACAGCCAATTCATTAGCTTCACTGCCTGAATTTACTAAGTATCCTACGCTAAGTGGAAGTGGAAGAGTTGCTGACAATCTTTCAATATAGTCAGTAAGTCCATTGTAAATATATCTAGTATTAGTATTCAATACTGCCATTTGCTTCTGGCCCGCTTTTACTACTTTGGGATTTGAATGACCAACGTGACAGACATTATTCACCAAATCAAGATATTTTTCCCCTGTAGAAGAATGTAGATATTGCATTTCTCCTTTAATTATGTGAAGAGGTTCTTCATGTGCTATTGAAAGTGCTTTTCCAACACATCTCTCTCTCCGCCTAAGCAACTCCTCTATCGAATTACCAGTACTCACTTCTTCAACATCCATAATATTGTATGTAGTGTATTATAATTTAATATTTTCATTGAAATAAAGGGATAATACAAAAAAGATATTTACTTCAGCAAAATTGTATGGCTTACACAGAAGTCTCACTTGCAGATGCCTTGGAGGTAATCGATAGTACCAATCTCTCAGATATTATTTCCATACAAAAGCTCCCAGGCGGCTGGGCAAATTCAAATTATATTTTACAATTAAAGGATGAAAATAAAGTGGTGCTGAAGATATGGGATGAACAATCTATTGAAGAAGTAGAATATTTACTCAATATGACTTCTTATTTGTCCAATAATGGAGTTCCGACTCCCAAACCAATAAGTTTCAATAATGGTAGATTATTATTAATGAAAAATAATTTGGCCTGGTCCCTACTTCCTTTCATAGAGGGCAATTGGTTAAAGTCAAATCATTCTTCATTATACACTCTTGGTCAGATTCAAGCCAATTTGCATACCATTAATTCACCGCCAGGGCTCAAAAAAGATTTTTCCATGGGATATAAACTATTTCAGAAATTATTCACTATCGCCGAAGAGAAAGATGAGTGGACAGATTTTCTTTTTTTACTCAAAAAAGAAAGCTCAAAATTGGAGGATAGTTTTGAGGACCTTCCCAGAGGAATAATACATGGCGATTTATTCCCTGATAATGTTATAGGATTGAATGACGAGGTCAAATCTCTACTCGATTTTGAAGAAATGTGCCATGGTATTTTGGCTTTTGATTTAGTGATGACCTTTGTTGGTTTTGGATGGGAAAATAATTTTCCAGTAGCAAAACATTGGTTTTCTCTACTAGAAGGTTATCAATCAGTGCGTAAATTAACTGAACAGGAGATTTCCGCCTTGCCTGATTTACATAGATTAGCTACGCTTTCAATAGCCGCATGGAGATATTGGCAATTTGTAATAAACTTGCCAAACACTGAACATACTAATAGATATTTAGAAATGATTGATCGACTGGATAAACAACTCCCTTTCTAATTTTATCAAAAAATATTGGTAAATACCCTATTCTCTTTTTTGCATTTTCGCAGCTATAATCAATATCAAAATAGCATTGTAGAATACAAATCCCGGCAATGCATCTTCAGTTTGTATTTCTTCATCTTCATCCTCTTCAATACTGATTGGATTTACGATAATAGTTCCTACCATGCCCATTTGTTCATGCGGTTCACAAACATATTTGTATGTCCCATTACTTCCAATTTCAAACTTATATGAATAATCTACATCAGTTTCAGGTTCGCCTGAATCAAACAATCCATTTTCTTCAACTGCATTATGTCCTAATAATTCCCCACTCCAAAAAAAACGAACTGATTGACCCTCATCAATGGTTACTTCTGATGGAGAAAATCTAAAATTAGTACTATCTACAGTAACTACTTTCTCTGATTGAAAATTTGAATTATCTCTTTCTGAAAAAGATGCCTCAACACTCCAAAAAGGAGCCAAAGAAACCAATATAAAAATTGTCACGAGACTGAATCTCATAATGCTACGATACGGCCTTCTTTTTTCAAATAATGTTTTCAAAAGTTAATATAAATTAGCCATACCCAAATCATCAATAAAATCCAACATGATGCTATGAAAGAACGCGCCCTCCATAAAAGCCTATTATTAGTTAACGTTATTCTTGCATGCCAAATTCTAACTATCACATATAACATGGCTAGAGTAAAAATCACAATATCTACAGTTTCCAATGTTATGGATAATATCCCAGCAGCGAAAAATAATACAGGGGCTTCAAAAAGATTAACCAAATGCTGGTCTGCCTGTAGCACATATCTCGGCGGTTTTTCCCCCTCAAATGTCTTGAAATATCTCCAATTAAAACCTTCTTTAACAGCCTTTTCTCTTCTCAATCTAGCAACAACGCCTACATAGAATGTTAGTAGAACCTGCCCGAACAAAGGCAGCAACATCATTTCCCGATCCATAACTCTTCTAGAGGTTCTCGATATTTAAATTACTTATTATTTCGTTCTTTTTTTCTCCTTCAATGCGTAATTCAATAAAAACTCTATTTGTCCGTTGACCGATCTAAATTCATCTTCTGCCCATTTACGCAGATTTTCATGTAAATCAGAATCTATACGTATCAGTATTTTTTTCTTAGACATAAATACCTCTCCTTACAGTTAGTAAGTAGTAATATCATTCAATCAGTATAATGTACCTGTGTTTACAACAGGAGTTGTATCGGTTTCTGAGCACAAGACTACTAATAAATTACTTACCATACTAGCCTTCTTTTCTTCATCTAATTCTATGATATTCTTCTCACTTAGTTGTTCTAAAGCCAATTCTACCATTCCAACAGCACCTTTCACTATTTCACTTCGTGCTGCAACAACTGCACTTGCTTGTTGCCTACGAAGCATTGCTTGAGCTATCTCCTGTGAATACGCTAGGTGACTAATACGAGCTTCAAGAACTTCAATTCCTGCACGCTTCAATCTAGCCTCTACAGAACTTTGCAACTCATTGGCAATTTCTTCTTGGTGACTAGAAAGAGCAATTCCTCCAATATCTTTATCCTCAATAATATCATATGGATATTTTGTCGCCATTGCACGTAATGCCGCTTCACTTTGGATTTGGACATAATTATTATAATTATCAACTTCGAATAATGCTTCAGCAGCATCAAAAACTCTCCAAACAACTACTGCTGCAATTTCAACAGGATTTGCATTTACATCATTCACTTTCAATTTGTTAGACTCAAAGTTTCTAATTCGAAGAGAGATCCCTGTTTTTTGGTATAATGGATTTATTAGAAATCTAAAACCTTCGACTCTGACAGTACCCGAATATTTACCAAAGAATTGCAATGCTTTAGCTTCATTTGGTTGGATGATCACGTAACTGTTAGTATATAGCAACCACAGTGGTCCAGTAATTATTATCAAAGCTCCCACGAAACTCCCCGTTGCTAAAATTATTGCATTAAAAATTCCCAGCAAGAGATGTAACCCTAAGCCCAAAAAACCATTTAGAGTGCTTTTTTCAATATCTTGTACAATTTCTTCTTTCCTAATTACTTCTTCAGACATATATCTTCATCTTTCCGATATAAATTGCTATTATAAAGATATCTTAATGATATCATATAGAAATAGAATTTAATATACTCATTTCAATCTAAATTTCATTCGCCCACTCACCATTTCTAAATACTGGTACAATAGTGCCATCTGAGGTTATTCCATCTATGTCTAATTCATCAGATCCAATCATCCAGTCCACATGTATCATAGAACTATTGCCACCAGAATCTTCTATGGCCTTTGGATCTGAGGTAATTTCNTCTCTAAAACATTTAGAATAGCATTGTCCCAGTGCAATATGGCAAGCTGCATTTTCGTCATATAGCGTGTTNTAGAATAAAATACCTGANTGAGAAATTGGTGATGAATGAGGGACNAATGCTACTTCNCCCANTCTTCTAGAGCCACTATCAGTATCTAATAGTTGAAGAAAAACTTCTTCTCCCTCTGCCGCTCTNGCTTCTACTATCTCTCCCTTTTCAAANCGTACTTCAATNCCATCNATTANTGTGCCTCTGTGNACAAGTGGTTTTGTTGCCNTNACTATNCCATCTACTTGATATGCATGNGGAGTTGTNAATACTTCTTCAGTAGGNATNTTNGGNGANCANATTATGCCATTTTTNGCCATACTAGCACCTCCTTTCCAAGCATGGCCATCTGCAAGNCCAATTATCANATCTGTACCCGGAGCAGTGTAATGTAGAGATTTAAATGNGTATTCATTCAACCATTCTTGACGTTTTTTTAGCCTCCCATGATGTATGCTTAGATCTTCTATAGGATTCTCTCCATCAATTCTNGAAGCNGAAAAAATAGCTTCTGCTAATTTTNNTACNGCATCANTTTCNGATAATTCTGGNAANACCTGTTTGGCCCACTTACTNCCTGGNTATGANACTATATTCCAATTAGTCTCAAAATTAGTTATCTTTTCCATNGCNGGTTTAGAAGCAATAGACATCGCTTTACCAACTCTAGAAACTACTTCNGGATTCTGGCCAGACAATAGCATTGGATTATCTCCTGAAATTGCAAGACGAGCAGTATTGTTGCTGAAAGCTTCTGCCATTCCCTTGAAAATCCAGTCGGGGGCTCTATCGAAACTTTCTTCACTTCCATACCTATATTTCGCCAAACTTAACTCTTCATCAGATAAAATAGTAGTCACAACCCCNGCNCCTGCCTTGTATGCTTCTTCAGTAATTCTTCTCACAAGAGGCAATGACTCTACAGTTGAAGTAATAATCAAATCCTGTCCATGTTGTAAATTCAAACCAAATTTAATACATACANTAGCCATTCTATCTAGCATTTTTGGGTCAAAAGGCAAATCTTCGTCTTCAGTCATAAATTGGCGTCTGTGTTCTCTCTATAAATTATTCATATCTGATATCTCAAAATATTGAATATACATAAATACTAGTCTATTGTAACAAGTAGTGAGAATANTTATGGAAGATGATAAATGGTGGAATCCAGCCGACGAAGANGAAAAATCTCCAAAAGAAGAAATTAATGATTTATTGAATGAGGCTGAGAAAAAAAGACTCCAAAGGGAGGANGAAATTGCAGAAGCAGAGCATAAATTAAAATTATCACAACTTAATNCACTTACATCNGATTCTGTAAATGGNCCTGGNTTAGGAATTCCTGAANTTGGCCCAGATGGTAACTTGATCAATTCTGGCTCATCAACTATNCCAAAAATAACAAATCCAATGGAAAATATCAATTCAAATGATTCAAAATCAGGAGGAGATGGAACAATGGCAAAAAGAACTAGTTTTTCCCTTCCCGATTGGCTATCTCCTGGTGAATTAATTTTTGTTAGTATAGCCCTTTTATTGACAATTGGAACTTCATTATTAATGACATATCAGTTTACTAATCAAGTTGATTGGGAGTTAACTGATGCTAAATTAATAGGTTCAGATGGTATTCAGTGGATTGAAGTTAATGCTACGATAGAAAATGACACAGGTTGGTTTGAAGATGTCGAAGAAAGATCATACNGNTATGAAGANTGTTATACTGATTATGATGGTTATGAGGTCTGTGATCAATANACTGAATATTATGATTATTACACATGTTATGCGGATTTAAATTTATCATACACNATAGATGGCGTTTCTTATGTCAATTGGNAATATACTCCAGAAATAANGGGNGAGTGGCCTTGTTTNGAAGACATAGAATTTTATTTCCAAATAGGAGATAATGTGTCTATTGAAGTAAACTCAAATGACCATTCTGATTATCAGGTTTTTGCTATTTCTCATGGATCTCCTTCAGGAACAGTTTGGAATGAAATATTACTATTTCCAGCAGATTCTTATGATATTTATCTGTATTATTCATGTTATGCTGATTTAGTATATTCCTATACTTACTCTTCTGGTTCTGCAGTGGAAACAAGTTATACTGGTTCATTCTCGTCCTCTTCCATTTCGTCCGATATTCCTTGTATTGATGATATAGAAAATCTATACCCAATAGGGAGAGAGTTACAGGTATATGTTAATCCAGAAAATCCTTCCGAATCAGCTGAAACACATCCTGATAAGTTTACTATTAATGAATTATTTTGTTGCATGTTATCACTGATAATATTTTTATTGATATCATTTATTTATGTACGTTTCTCAAATTATGGCCAACAAGTAGGTTTCCAAGGAGGAGATCAAGGATATGGTGGCTATGGGGGAATGCCTCCTTTCACTGGACCTTGGTATTATCGCCCATTTTACAGGCCGTATGGTTATTTCAGGAGACGTCGTCATTTTCATAGATCTTCATCAGGAAGAAGAAGGGCAATGGGCCGTTCAAGTGGTGGAGGAAGGCCCAGAGGGAGTAGAAGATCTGGTGGCGGCGGTAGGTCTGGTGGCGGCGGTAGATCTGGTGGCGGCCGAAGAAGATAATGAATTTAGATTTCCTTTTTGCTGAAAGTTAGTCTGTAATTGTATGTTTGATTACTTGTAAAATACTCAGGTACTGAGGTAATAATAACATAAATCAAATCACCCCGATCTGCTATGATTGATGCTCTACCTTCAATACCTCCACTCATTATGAAGGGTATATGTTCAGTAACTCCTCTTCTCTCTCGGTGAGCACTCCAATTTTTTTTAATTAACACTCTTCCTGAAAAGTATGACGGTGCGCCCTCACTTCCAAAAGCATCACCTTCCAATTTAAATTCATACTTTCCTTTTCCTCCGTAATCATTCTTTAATTCTAGAACATTATATGACCAGCCTCTGGGCACTAATTCCTCCGTTGGGTGGAAAATAATATTCTCATTTGAATTTCTTCTTTTTAAATTCCTTGAACTCCAACTAAAGGCCAATTGATTTAACACAGATTTTTTACTATTCCACCTTTGCATATCTATAAATTTTTTTTGTGCGTTGGAAAGATAACTAAAATCATCCGTGTTACAAGCAGCCCAGTATGTAAAAAATTCACGTAAATTATGACTTCCAATCATTCTAAACAGGTATTCTGCAGGATTTACTTTATCCTTTATTTTAAATATATCAGTTATGATATTTTTTGGAACATTACATACCTCACAAAGAAAGAACAAATAACATTC
>NHGE01000015.1 GCA_002172375.1 Euryarchaeota archaeon TMED129
TTCTTATTTATAGATTCTATAATGTTATTATTTAAGATTTAAAATTTTTCTAATAAATGTAGGATCAGTTATTTTTGATATTTCTGGACTATCTATTTCTCCTCCTGAATATGTTGCCAGTGCCATAGCAGTCATGGCTATTCTATGATCTAAGTGGGTTTCAACTGGATTTTCAGGTCTTTTTGGTACTTGACCNCCNCTTATGANCAAAGTTCCTTCCACTATTTCACAATCCATACCAAATATATTTAGCAATTCAGATGTTTTTTCTATTCTATCAGATTCTTTTCCCTTTGCATGCTCTGCACCGATAATTCTTCCNCCCTTTCTTATGGCCAATATGGCTGCAGCAGGAGTTATAAAATCACTACAATCCCTTAAATCTAATATTTTCTTATCGATCGCTCTAATCATTTCAATAGAACTCTTAAGAAAATCAGAATCTCCTAAATTACTAATTTTAAAATCCACGCCATGTAGTTCCGAAAGAAGAATACTAATTGGAAAAAGACTGACTTCTTGNGGTATTTTTATNATTTTAGGTGGAATAAATTTGTCACAATTCAGAGTAATATNGTTATTATCCTTTCTTACTACNACTCCACATTCTTNAGCAATATCAATTGTCAATTCGCTATAATCTCTGCTGACCGACTCTCCAATACATTCAATTGTAAAATTCTTATAATTTTTATCAAATGCTATAATCAAAGAAGATAATGGTTGACTACTTCTTTGAGTATTTATCTTCACTCTATCAAATTTTACAGGTCCTTTTATTCTGAATGGTGGNCTATCAGAGGATATCATTGCTCCCATACTACGTAATGCATTATTTATNTCTGAAAANTTNCTATTCCTCAAGGAATCATCACCATCTACAATAATTTCANTATCATAACAGGAGGCCATAACGGTTACAAAATTAGTAGTTGTTCCTGAATTTCCGCAATAAAAATTAATATTTTCAATATCTCCACTTCCAAAATCAATACCTTTAATTTTCCACATATTTTCTAATTCACAAACTTCAACTCCGAAATTTTCTACACACCTTTTCATGGACATTATGTCTTTNCCNGGTTCTCCATTAAATTTTATGATGGTTTCCTGTTCATTTTGAGATGCTGCAACNAACCATCGTATCATGTGGCTTTTTGAGGGAGGCAAATCCCATTCNACAGGTTTAGTTAATTTAAGCGGATTTATAATTAGCATATTTTTCCCTCATAATTGATTTTAACGAAATATCTATTCTCTTATCAAATTTCCAAAATCTGATATTCCATCCCATGTTTTAGCTTTAGAATCAATTATACTTTTTTCCAGAGTATTTTCTAATGAGGAATCTATCTTTACCAAATTATTATTATATAGTAATTTAGGACTTAAACCAGGTAAAAATATTGAAATTGCNTTTGGNACTCTTCCAGGATATACTTCATTAACATGATTAACAATNTTTGTAGTACAGGTATTGGTTATTGTATTATACCANTCAGGCTTTTCATATAATTTATTTGTTCTTTTCAAGTATGATTCTAACATCTTTCTTTCGTTTCCTGGGCCCAACACAACTGCTTCAAATAAATGCGTTACTGACTTTTTCCTACATCTAGTTCTTACGCCTATGGCATCACTTTCAGTTGCCCAAACATAGATTAATTCATATTGCCTAAAGAAACCTCTAATCGGATGGTATTTCTCNCCTTTTTCTCTTCTTACTTCTATTGAACAACATATTCTACTCCCATCATCGAACTCAAAGCCNAAAATTGTATGAGCCATCTGTCTTTTTTTNGGATCAAAATATTCCAAAACAAACCATATTTTGGAGACTTCTGTGAGATTGAACTTTTTTTCAATCCATTTTTCNTCATAATCTCTTGTACTCCTCCAATTAAAATCCCTAATATTTTTTATTGTAACATAGTCTCCATCAAATTCAGCATTAGCCAGCCTATCATTATCATTAACCCAGGAGCGATTATTAGATGGTTTTAGCATCAGGTGTCTAATTATAATTAAGCATAAAGCAATTCCAAAAATTGTCACTACTATGCCCTGTATGACACTCATGAAATACCTGTAAGTATCTCGAAACTTGAACCTACTCCTTTAATGATGGCGCGGCAGGGGAGATTCGAACTCCCGCGGTGAAACACCAATGGATTAGCAATCCATCGCAATGGCCAGGCTATGCGACTGCCGCAATGGCCCTCGCAGGTCAGATGTCCGCTTAAGTAGAACGGTATCATTCCTCTTCTTCAGAGTCAATTAATTCTGCAGGCAGNCGCGCTGTAAAAATTATACTATCTAAATATCCACTTTTATCGGCCGACCTCAACTCCATGATTCTAGTGCCCTTGGATTTCTTTCCTTTACTTTCCTTAGTTTGTGATGCTTTAATTCTAATCATCATTCCTTTCTTAGTAAGTAAGAATAGATTATCATTCACATTGGGTATATGTTTAATGCTAACAATTTCATCTCCATTAGAAATATCTACATCCATTGTATATATCCCCTTNGCTCCTGGACGAGTCCTTCTGTANCCATCTGTAANCATCTTTAAGTTTCCTTCTNGATCCNTCTTGGGGTTTCCTTCAGAGTCCAAATCCTGAATTTTATCAGATGTCCCCAAACGACTTCTTTTAGCCATNCCATTTTTTGTGATTGTCAATATTTGNGTTTCTGTATCATCAGTTGCAACCATCCCNACAACATGTCCNCCATNNCCTCTAATTCCTGTTCTTATGCCCCAAACTCCTGCAGAGACACGTCCTGATGCTCTAATGTCGGAACAAGCGAATCTGCTGGCAAAGCCAGTACTAGAAATCATTACAATATCGGATTCATTAGTGCCACTTCGTACGTTGACTAACTTATCTCCTTCAAGTTTGAATCTTATAGCGTATTTTCCATTTTTATTAATTTTGACATACTCTTCCAACTTTGTTTTCTTAATTAATCCTAAATGTGTTGCAAATAACAAGAAATTACCTTGAGGGTTTTCTACCAAATCTTTACTGATGGCCATTATTGAAATTATATTCTCCTCTTCGCGTATACTTCCTAGAAGATTTCTGACATGACTCCCTTTTGAATGTCTACTTCCCAAGGGCGTTTCCCATGCTTTAAGTCCATATACTCTTCCTTGATCGGTAAATATTAACAATCTGTCTTTACTAAAACATGTTATAATTGACTTAGGNGTATCTTCTTCTTTAGTCGTAACNCCTTTCAAACCCTTNCCTCCTCTATTCTGTAAGCGGAAATTTTCTACAGGAGAATGTCTGATATAATTGTCTTCTGAAAGTGTGATAGCTATTGCTCGCTCTTCAATCAAGTCTTCTCTGTCCATTGAGAGAGGCATAGGATCGATATAAGATCGTCTTTCATCACTATGTTTCTCTACCATCTCTTCTAGTTCACTTACTAATATTTCCAATCTTCTTTTCCTAGAAGTAATTATTTCAGTTAGATCATTTATTTTTATCTTTAAATCTTCAAATTCGTTTTGCACTTTGTTCACATCAAGCTGGCTAAGTTGATATAATCTTCTTTCAGCAATCGCCTTTGACTGTGGTTCAGTAAATCCAAATAACTCTATTCCTTTGATTATTTGTTCTTTTCCTTGCAAAACTAATTCAAATTGCTCTCTACTCTTACTCGCTTTACCTACTGCTACTACGTCATCGATTCTTTCTTGCGCTTTAACTAAACCTTCGAGAACATGCGCTCTAGCTTCTGCCTTATCTAATTCAAATTGAGATCTTCTTTCAATTACATCTTCTCTATGTTTGACATATGTATGCAATATAACCGGCAGTGTCAGTAAAACAGGCCTACCTTCTAGTATCCCCATCATATTTGCTGAATATGATTCTTGTAATCTACTGGATTTGAATAATTGATTCAAAACCGCATGTGGATCAGCATTATTCTTTACTTCAATCAATACTCTTATCCCTTCTTTTGAGGATTCATCTCTAATGTCTCTAATTCCAATGACAGTTCCATTACTGACTAATTCAGCTATATGGACTAGCATATCTGCCTTTTTTACTTGNTAAGGTATTTCATTAATTATTATCCTTTTACCTTTTTTATCATCTATTACTTCACATTTTGAGCGTATATGAAATCTTCCTTTACCAGTAGAGTACATATCATAAATNCCGTCAACACCATGAATTCCTGCNCCTGTTGGAAAATCTGGTCCAGNAATATGTTGCATATACTCTTCTATNGTAATCTCCGGCATTTTTTCATTCTCAACTCCTTGGCCCATTATCCTCTCAACATGTAGTTTTACTGCTCCAGAAACCTCTGATAGATTATGAGGGGGCATCCTAGTTGCCATTCCTACTGCTATACCATCACTACCATTCAAAAGTAAATTGGGGAGTCTTGCTGGCAAAACTGTAGGCTCATTCTCTGAATCATCAAAATTAGGTTGAAAATCTACAGTTTTCTTTTCTATATCTTCTANCATATGTTTTGCTATTTTATCTAGTCTACTTTCAGTNTATCGCATTGCAGCAGGAGGATCTCCATCAATAGATCCAAAGTTTCCTTGGCCATCTACTAACGGATATCTTAAAGAGAAATTTTGAGCCATTCTAACCATTGTATCATAAATTGACTGATCTCCATGAGGATGATATTTACCCATCACTTCNCCAACTGAACGAGCAGATTTACTAAATTTCTTATCAGAAGTATGTCCACCTTCATACATTCCATAAAGGACTCTTCTATGTACNGGTTTTAGTCCATCTCTAGCATCTGGAAGGGCACGNCCTATGATGACTGACATTGCATAATTAATGTAAGAAGTCTTCATCTCCTTAGTTAAAGGATGATTTAGGATATTCTCTTCTGAGATTATCTCCTCCTCTTCATTTTCAGATGTCAAGATTAGTCACCTCCTTGGCATGTTTTTCAATAAATGTCCTTCTATCTGGAACATCTTCTCCCATCAATATTTCAAACATCCTATCTGTCTCAATTGCATCATTTACCGTTACTTTAAGCATTGTTCGAGCCTTTGGATCCATTGTAGTTGCCCATAATTGTTCAGGATTCATTTCTCCTAAACCTTTGTATCTCTGCACTCCAATCTTAGCATTTGGGTTGTCTCCCTGTAATTCTAGAAGAACTTTATCTCTTTCTTCATCTGAGAATACATATTTGCTCACTCTGCCCTTGGTTAATTGATACAGTGGAGGTTGTGCAATATATACATGCCCTTCTTCTATTGCAGGCCTCATGAATCGCCATAAAAATGTCAACATCAACGTTCTTATGTGTGCCCCATCAATATCTGCATCACACATTATGATTATTTTTGAATAACGTAATTTATTCGTATCGAATAATCCATCTTGAATATCTTCTCCTGGAGGAGTATTGCCTATTCCTGCACCAAAAGCNCTAATCATNGTNTGAATTTCNGTATTTTTATATACCTTTACAAGATTATTCATTTGNCTCTCAACATTCAATATCTTCCCTCTAAGGGGCAATATTGCTTGAATTCTCCTATCCCGGCCTGTTTTTGCTGAGCCACCTGCGGAATCTCCTTCGACTAAATATATTTCACATTCAGACGGATCTCTTGATTGACAGTCTGCAAGTTTTCCTGGTAAACCACCTCCTTCTAAGACTCCTTTCCTTCTTGTCAGATCTCTTGCTTTCCTNGCTGCTTCTCTGGCCTTTGAGGCTAATAGTGCCTTATCTACAACCGATTTAGCAACAACTGGATTNTCTTCGAAAAACTCTCCAAGTTTTTCATAGACGACNGTTTCAACAATACTCGTTACTTCACTGCTTACCAGCTTATCCTTTGTTTGAGATGAAAATGATGGGTCTGGATGTTTCACACTTACTATTGCTGCTAATCCTTCTCTAACGTCTTCTCCAGAAAGTGCATCTCCTTTCAATAAATTTCTTTTTTTGGCATAATTATTTACACATTTAGTCAAAGCACCCCTCAAACCGGTCATATGTGTACCACCATCNCGATTACGGATTATATTGGTATAGCATAATATATTCTCGCTAAATGCATCTGACCATTGCAAAGCCAAATCTACAGTCACAGAACCNTTTTCGGTATCTCTTTCACCACTAATTTCTATTACATCTTGATGCATAACTTCTCTTCTAGAGTTAATCTGTTTCACAAATTCGCTCAATCCTCCTTCATAATGATGTCTGCTAATATGTTCATCTTCGCCCCTATAATCTGTTATTACAATTTCAAGGCCNGCATTTAGGAAAGCTGTTTCTTTTAATCGNGTATCTATTTGTTCAAATTCAAATTCNATTACATTTGTGAAGATTCCTAAATCNGGTTTAAAAGTTATCTCAGTCCCACTATCTTGACAATTTCCTATTTCTTTCAATGGATTTACAGGAATCCCGGCTTCATATCTTTGATTATAAATCGTCCCGCCTCTATGNATCGTCATTTCCATCCATTCTGAAACAGCATTAACTGCTGATACTCCTACTCCATGTAATCCTCCAGATACTTTATAGGAGCTATTATCAAATTTTCCTCCAGCATGTAATTTTGTCATTATCACTTCTGCTGCTGATATTCCAAATTCTTCATGTACTCCTGTTGGTATTCCTCTTCCATAGTCTCTAACTGTTAAAGTTCCATCTGAGTTAATTTTCACTTCTATAAGGTCACTATGTCCTCCGAGATGCTCATCAACTGAATTATCGACAACTTCCCATATGCAATGATGCAGTGCCGTACCATCATGCGGATCTCCAAGATACATCCCAGGCCTTTTTCTTACTGCCTCTAATCCTTCTAAGACCTGTATACTCCCAGCATCATATTCCTGATTTTCTATTTCATTTTCAGAAATATTTTTCNCATCGCTCATCAATTCACCTACTTTCCTGAGGGTTCCCTATAGGGAACCCTCATTTGATCACAAATAACCTAGTGTAAGGGGGTTATTCAACCCTTCCAAAAGTTAGTACAGAAACTATCAAATTGATATGTTTTTTTGTATTTCCATTAGATAAATGAAAAAACTAATCACACGACATAATTAAACAGAAAACTAAACTCGCTTATCAACATGGATATGCCATTGGTGTGCGTTTCTTTGAGGGGCTGTACCATTAGTGAAGTCCTAAAAGATGCAGCAAGTGCAACTGCAGCAGGTGCTGATTTGGTTGAAGTACGATTGGATATGTTATGGTCTAAAAAAGAAGTAGTATTNNAAGAACAGTCAGATGNAGAACCAATTAAAGATAATCAAAAAATCAAGAAAAATGTAGTTTTTACTCCGCAAGAACTAGATTATTTAGATTTAGATTCGGTATTAGTTTCCTTAAGGCAGGGGATCGTTTTACCAGTAATTTTGACCTGTCGTCCAAAAAGAGAAGGAGGCTATTTTCCTGGCAATGAGGAACAAAGATTGGAAGTATTAAGGAAAGCAATAGAAAGTGGNGTGAGTTGGGTTGATTTAGAAATAGATATCAATGTCNAAGAGAGAANNAAACTTCTTGAATTAGCAAAAAAAGGAGGTACAAAAATAATAGCTTCATCACACGTATTGGATGAGTCTCCAATATCGGAGGAAATAGTCCAAGATGTTAAAGATAATATCGATTTAGGTGATGTTATAAAAATATGCTATAAGTCATCTGGAAGGACTGATGGAATAAATCTATTTGAGGCAGCATGGGATTTGAAAAATTCGGAAATTAAGACAACAATAATGGGNATNGGGCAAGCTGGTGATTGGAATCGNATACATTCTCCGATTTTAGGACAAGCAATAGTCTACTCAACTATGGAAAACGGTTGGCACTTAGCGCAAAAAGGTATGATAAATACAACNGATCTTAAAATTGCTTGGGAAATGTTGGAATACAACTAACGACTCTANCNATTTTNTTCTAAAANGGGCATCTGTTCGGGCAATACTTCTTTTTTATCTTCTTTTGCACTTCTTTTATANGTAAAATGTAGTATTATCGGTACTACAATGCATGAAAGAGGAAGTGCTCCTATCAGCATATAAGCTGTAAAAGCAGGTATTGTGATTCTCTTTTCTACTTCGACCAATATTTCTGCATTCATACCTCCTCCTGTTGGACCAAAATCATTAGGCCTACTATTATCCCAACCGTCTAATACTAAATAATAATCATTTCCAGAATCTTCTCCAAATATGGAGGTCCATGATGATCCAGAGGAATCTATTCCAACAGAAAATTGCACATATCCTTCTCCTTCATATGAATGTACATCTCTGAATGGTATCCATGTGACCATATCTCTCCATTCTACAGGCATATAATCTATTAGTTCTTCAATATTTTCAAATTCTCTGTTGCTATATTCTCCTCTATATGTATCCCAGTTACTTTTAGTCATAAGATACACATCTCCTTTTGCTATNGTTGAATTACTGTTCAGAGATGGACTAAATGTTATACAAAAGTTGTATCTATAACCTGCAACCAGTTCCATACTTATTGCTGTAGCCCCTCCATCTTCAATGCCAACTTCATATACAAAATCTTTCGTCAATGGTAAACTAAAATCTCCAATTCTCTCATCATCTGCAAAGATACCTGGAAAATAAATCTGTGAATCGACATTATGTAAGGTTACAGCGCTATCCACATCCCATGTACTGTCTATGGAAACTTCACAGTTATTTGCCGCATCAACACTCATAATTGAAGAATTAACACTAATCATAACTATTGGAATAATAATCAATAAATTAGACATTATAGCAAAAAATTTGCTTCTATTATTCATTTCTCGCGCCTCGTCCTAATCGGTCGAACATAACCTGATTCCTTATTCTTCCGCTCGTCAACGGTCAAGTATTTAGGTTGTGGCGGCGGAGTATGTTGATCCATACCAGGCAATCCACCTTCTAATTTTACTTCAACACCATAAGTCTCTAGCATGTCAATAGCATCCATTTCATCTTCATTCTTTTGCCTCATCACTAACCATCCAAGTATCAAAACAATTGCTACTAGACTTAATACTCCAAAACTCTCCTTATCTGGTATCAGATCATCTATCGTGAGGTCTGATAGAGTCTTTGGTGAATTATCTTCCGAAGTAGAAAGTACAGTTATTATGAAGTCCTTTGAAGAACATACTCCTACTCCATCACAAACTTCAACAGCTATTCTTGAATCTCCAGGTAAATTCCAATTCTTATTTTCCCAGTTAGCCCAATCATTTCTATAGTTGCCATCAAAATTTGAATCTTCAAAAACATTAAAATCCCATTTTATTGTCAATTGGTCTGCAAGATTAACATCCTTGTCATTTGTCATATTTCCATCTCCATCAGAATCTTCAGATGCATCCTCATCCATCCATGCAACAACTCCTAGTGTTAAATCACTATCAGAGACTTCAATATCAAGATTAATGGCATCTCCGACAGTGACATATTCATCTCCTATCGGATTTGTGGTCAAAATATCCGGAGAACTTGAAACATGAACAGTCAGATAGGTACTGTTTGCTTCTCCTCCTTCGAAACCATCTAAAACTGTAAACTCAATTAAATAAATGCCTGGTAGTTCATAACTATGCCACACCAGTGGCCCTAATACTTCTGGNGATGAATCTCCAAAATCCCAAACCCATTTGGTGATGCCATTCCAATCAGGATCATTTGGTTCGACCGATTCTTTACCGTAGAATTCTGCGTCCGTATCAAAACTTTGCGAACCATCAAACATTATCGGCATATTAGGGGCAATAAAAATTCCTCCACCNTCTAGATTTGGGACTNGCCANGTAATATTCTCTGTNTTCTCAGGAATATATTCTAAAANAGTCCCATTAACACTAGGTTGTCTAAATTCCAATATGGGNATAGGCAATGGGTTTTCAATTTTGAAATAATAAGTCTTAGTTGCTGACTCTAATCCTCTATCATCTACAACAGTTAGACTGACTGAGTATAAGCCAGGTTTTGANAATGTTCTACTAATTGAAGNGACGTCATAAATTGGCTCTTCCATATCAGAAATATTCCATATGTGAATCAAATTTGATGAATCTCCATCAATATCGAAAGATGAACTCTGGAAAACATAAGCNGTACTTGTCATNCCATCAGATGGCCGATTGAAAATNGCTACTGGCCTTTGATTATTGACTTCTACTGTAAAATGTGCAATTGTAAAATTTCCATCATCATCTGTTACTTGTAATGAAATATTCTTAATTCCTGGTTCTAACCAACTTACTTTNGGGTTNGATTTAACAGATTTAGTTTCTGAAAAATCTGANGTCAAAGTTACTCCTGAATCTGAAATATTAACNCCTTCTTGGAAAATCCATTCGTACTCTACAATTATGCCATCATCATCNATAAAGATTTCAGGCATTTCCAANGGNGTGAGTGTGTCAGTTTGTAATTCTCCTTCAAATATTTGTCTTGGAATCCTATTGATAATATTCACTTGTAAGGAATATTCTGCGTAGTGTTTACCATCAAAAACTGTCAATNTAAGTTGATATGCTATTCCATCNGAATCCCCATCTATCCANGAATGGTACGCTTCAAAATATCCTTCTCCAGAATCAACATCGCCATCGCCCCAATCCCAAGTAAAATTAAGCTTTTCAATGGGAACATTATCTATTGTATCCAATGCTGAAAATTTAATATTTTGATTTGTCAAAATGGTAATTTCTTCTTCTATCTCTATTCCTTCTATTGATATAACTGGAATGGGAGTTGATGTATCATTGACTAAAATATCCCATATTTGAATTTCTGANTAATAACCTCCTTGATCACGAACAATTAATGTAATTTGATACCCTCCCTCTTCTTCATAGGATTGCGTAGGGTTCTTCAGTCCTGAAAATTCTCCATTACCTAAATCCCAAATATATTCTGTTGGAGTTTCATTGTGCGTGAAAGAGCCATTTAAATCGCCAAAACCCCAAACATCATAACCTCCTCCGAATATATTAACCGATGTCCATGTTTGAGTGATATTAGTTGCAATAGATCCTGATGCTTCTGGTTTCATGTTTTGTAGATTCACAGGAAGAGAAAAAGCCGAATCTTGATATTCTCCCGTGATATCAAATATTTCAACTCCAAAAGTCCATTCGCCGGATGTAGGCGGACTAAACCAAATTATTCCTATTTCTGCTTCTCCATTTCCTGCAGTAAATTCTAGTTTCAGAGTATCTTTCAGAGTATTATTGATATAAGCTCCAAAATCCACTTCAATTATTTCAAAGAAAGCATAAGAAACAATTTCAAAGCTCAATTCTACACTATCGTCAAAACCGTCACCATCTCTGTCAAATTTATTTATTGAATCTATTGAAACTTCTGCTGGTTCACTAATTAAATCAGCATAAACAGTGAAGGAAGCCACAGGATATGATCCCGACATTATTCCACAATTAACAAAATTATAGTCGCAATCATCTGTTAATGAATTATACCATACAAATAGATAAACATCGCTGGTAGTATTTCCAAAACCATGCACCAATCCTGTCCCTACTCCAGTTGCAGAATCTATTCTTAATTTTGACATTGTCCATGTCCCAGTCGACGCTTCTTTAACTAAAATAGAACCAACAAATCCAAACTGCGTGGGCAAAACCATCAAATTTAATGGATCACCATTACCTTGGCTGAATTTATAAGATCTCATTCCCCAACCTTCAATACTCTCCGATTCACTTTGCCAACTGTTAATCCACTGGTCATTCTCTCCACTAAGTTGCGCCTTACATATCCCTTCTAGTCCACATTCAGAAGTTAAGTCTAGA